>JALTGJ010000119.1 GCA_027077185.1 Spirochaetales bacterium
CAGGGGAATGATAAAAAGTTTTTTTGAGGTTCTGCTGCCTGAAAGTAAAGTTACACATTCCTTAATTGCTCTTTCTCCGGGCAGAAAAATAAGAATGTCACCTTTATCTTTTTTCTTTACTTCATTGGCAACAATGTCCCCAATTTTAAGGAGCATATTTTCATATTTGTTCTCTGCTGGTAAATTTACATAAATTGTTTGAATTGGGAAAACTATTGTCTCAATATGTACTATTGGTGCATTGTTAAAATATTCAGAAAATATTTCACCATTTATTGTAGCAGAAGATATAATAACCTTTAGATCCTGTCTGATTTCAAGAATACTTTTAAGCAGACCAAGTATGAAATCAATATTCAGACTTCTTTCATGGGCTTCATCCACCATAATAACTGAATATTTGGAAAGAAGTTTATCAGCTTTTAATTCCTGAAGAAGTATTCCGTCTGTCATAATTTTTATCTGAGTATACATATCTGTTGTATCCTCAAACCGCATTTTATAGGCTACAATATTTTGATCTCTCTTTTCAAAACTGTTTTTTATAAATTCGCATACTGATACTGTGGCAATTCGTCTGGGCTGGGTAATTCCTATAATACCGGAATTACTGTATCCTGCTTCTTTTAGAATAATTGGCAGCTGTGTTGTCTTACCCGAACCTGTAGGACTTTCAACAATAATAACCTGATTTTTTTCAAGTTTTTTTAGTATTTTTTCTTTCTGGGCATATACAGGAAGCAGTTTTTTCATATTTTTAGTTCTCCCTGTATTCCTTAATTAACCCTATCGCATTTTCAAGACTTATTTTAGTGTGATTTTCTCTGGTTAATATATTTTTCAGTGTAACAGTTTCTGATTCCTGTTCCTCTTTACCGCATATTACTGCAAACTTTATTCCTTTTTTTTCTGCAAAACCAAATTGTTGACCTATTTTTTTATTTTTTAGGTAAACCTCACAGGATAAACCTTCTTTACGTATTTTTGAAGCAATAAAATGGTTATTTTCTGTAGTAGAATCGCTTATATTCAATATAATTACATCTGTTCCAATTTTCCCATCATCTAAAATTCCAAGTTCTTCGAGTCCGGCCATTAGACGGTCCAGGCCTATAGACGAACCAACTCCAGGAAGTTCTGTTTTTGTATAAATTGATGCAAGATTGTTGTACCTTCCGCCGGAACATACAGAACCCAGACCCGGTAGATCATTTAAAAAAGTTTCATATACAATACCTGTATAATAGTCCAATCCTCTGGTAATTGAGGGATCAAGAATAAAGAGATTTTCCATTCCAAGTTTAATTATAGATTTAAATATTTCATTTAAACGTTCTGTTTCTTCCGATTGACCTCCCGAAAGGGCTGTTATCTTTTCCAGAGTTTTTTTAAA
>JALTGJ010000120.1 GCA_027077185.1 Spirochaetales bacterium
CAAGCTGTTCCATCCAAAGTAGATCGTTACTCGAAATCCATTCATCTTTTATCTTACCGTCAACGAAATGGAGCATGCTAATTCCCATTACATTCATTATTTTACCAGTTCTACTTGTAGCATGAATTGTCCAGCGTCCTGCTGCAATGTTTTCTCCATAAGCTCCTTCTTCCAAAGTTACTTGAAAATCAGGAAAGGATTCACGTGTATCGGAAACGCTCTTTTTAAATACAGCTATTCCTTTTTCAGGCTTAAAATCTGGCGACATTCTCATTGCAAATTCTGGGTGCAGAACATCTTCGATTCCTTCAAAATTACCAGTGTTCCAATACTCCAGCAATTTATCAATTTTCGCAGATAGTTCAGTTGCTGGATCTTTTTTGTTACAATTGGATAATGCAAGAATTATAACAAAGACAAAAAATATTTTGGTTGGACTGTTCATTTTTTGTCTCCCTCAAATAAATGATTTGATTAATTTGAAATATTTTCATGATATTTCATAATCAATATAAGTATCCAAGTAAAGCCATAACTGCCATAAAGAGCTAAATATAAATAAGCAGAATTAGAAAAGTTATCATACCGATTACATAAGAAATAAAACAATAAAAGCTGTTAAAAATTTGTGTGGATTTATTACCCAGGCCATTTTAATTTGCTTGGGACCGCCGAATAAATCCTGAGTAAAATTAGGTATTGAATTTATTAACAGATCCTACAAATTTAGATACTTTGATTTTTTGAGTTCTTTCCATAGGATCACCCTCAGACTATCTGTTTATTGAAAGATTCAATGGACTCCCTAATGGCAGTATGAATTGGTGTGTAGCTCATGCCTAATTCTCTTTCTGCTTTGCTGCCGTCAATATTAAACCCTTGCTTCATAATAGCCATCTGATCTACCGACATATCCCAAATTGGGGGTCTTCCAATTAATTTTGCTATCCCTGAAAACAGATATGAGTTTAAAGTAGTCATCCACTCCGGAAGTTTTAGAAGTGGAAGTCTTCTCCCTGAAATATCACTAATCATTTGATTAATTTCTTCCCAGGTATGATTTTCTGCGCTTACAAGATATTTTTCCCCCATATTGTCTTCCTTTTCCAGAGCTTTAATGATAGCTTGCGCAACATCTTTTACATCTACAAATGAAAAGCTCTCTTTGGTGAAGATTTGAGCCGGTAATTTTCCTAAGCTTAAGTTTCTGATGTATCTTCCGGTTGCTTTAGGATCATCCGGCCCGATAACCGCTGAAGGAGAAATTATTACCAAAGGCAATCCTTTACTCTCATAAAGCGCCTGGGCGATTTTTTCACCCTCGTATTTTGAATCACAATATCTTGTTGCTCTTTTATCGCCGAACGGGCTGTCTTCTCGTATAG
>JALTGJ010000121.1 GCA_027077185.1 Spirochaetales bacterium
GCTCCATGTGAGCCCTGTAGCATGGATGTCATGTTTTGAAAAATTGCCCTGATAGCCTGTATTGTGTATTGTAAAAACTGATTCTGTATGATTAAAAAGATTCCTCATTTTAAAGGAATTTAAATAGGCTGGAACTAAGCCTGCAGGCCAGTCATGAGAATGAATAATGTCAGGTATCCATTTTTCAGACAGAGAATATGAAAAAGCTGATGCAGATAATAGTGCAAAACGATAATAATTATCCCTGTAAGAATGGCTTCCGTTGTCACCATAAATGCCAGCTCTGTTCGTAAATACAGGGTGTCCGGCAAACAGAACCCTTGTTTTGCTTCCAGGAAGATTCCCTTCTGAAAAAATAATATTTTCATCTCTTAAACCCATATGAACAATAAGTTTTTTTGTTGCAATATTGGACTTTTTCATATTTAGAAAAGAATATTCAGGGAGTATTATTCTTACATCATGGCCCATTCTGCCAAGTTTGCCTGAAAGGGCTGCTACGACGTCTGCAAGACCTCCTGATTTTGCAAAAGGGACACATTCACTGGAGACCATTAATATTTTCATAGAGTAATTAGATCAAAAAAGAACAAAAAAATCAAGGTTGGAGCTTTTGCGAGACACAGCTCAAAAAGCTTATGGTTTTATATAATGGGCACTATAGTTGCCTGCAATTTTAAATCCCAAATTTTTATAGAGGGTAAGGGCAGGTATATTTTCCTTTTTGACATAGAGAACAGCACCCTTTTTATCTGAGTAAATATTATTTAAAAGATATTTCATTAAATATGTGGAAATTCCCTGGTTTCGAAATTTTGGTTTTGTGTATACCCCTCCGATCTGGTTATAAAAAAGGCCCTTAGCATTGGTATTTACTTTTGCAATTACTTCTTTACCGTATAGTGCATAAAAAACATCCTGAGTACTGATAGTCTTTTTTAAATTGAGCAGAGCTGCCTGTTTGTTTATAGAAGATGATTCAACCATTACCTCTTCCAGAAGATAAGCTTCCTCAAGAGGAAACAGAAGATAAGTATCTTTCTTTTTTGCACATTTAACCGTTAGAAGTTTTTTTTCAATATCAAAAGCAGAGTTCATTTTATTTACAAGGAGTGTATAGTCAATTGTAGAAAAGTTTGTAGAATTAAAAGCTTTCTTTATTAATTCAGTATCTTTACTTACCCCCAGTATGCAGAATATTTTTTTATTATAGGAAAGTATTTTTTTTAACATTTCTACAATAACAGTTTTGTTAGGGGGAATATTGGAAAATAATGGGAGTATTATACCTCCTGATGTTATCATTATACTATTTTTAATAGTATCAATTTCAGAACCGGTAGTTTGGCAAAAAATTCTAGCTGATTTCTTTGGAGGAACAGATAATTGATATTTTTTGTACATTCTGGATATAAATGAAATTGATTTATATTCAAGAGGTTTTGAAAATATCTCAAAATTCACCAGATGTTCAGATCCAAGTTCAATTACTGCCATTATTATTCTTTTCCACTAAACCATTAAAAGGAACAGTACCTATGGGAGTATAAATTCCCAAAACAGCATTAAACCCTGCCATAAATGATTCGTATCCTGTTCCGTAGATGGCAACTGCAGATTTAACCCATGGAACATTCTCCAAATAAACAGGTGTTAATGTAGAAATAACTGTAATTTTTGTATCTGTATTTTCGAGAGTCTTAAGCATTTCGAGTCCAAATCTATTTGCAAGACAAAAAATAACTCTGTCATAGTTCATAGCTGTGGATTTAAAATCCCTTATATATCTTTCTTCCGACTCTTTATCCGGGGAAAAAGGGAAGTAATAGGTGGATGCATCTCCAATCTGTTTTTTCCCTTCAGTTAAAAAGGTATTGTATGGTCCGGCAAGAAGTACAGTACTACCGGATTTTATCTGGATTGGAATATTCTCGCCTCTTACTAAACTTACACTCCTGAATGCCTGGTCCAGGAAGAACTTACTGCCTTTGAGATTTGGAATATTTTTGTCTATTTTATCAGTATCCGGATATAGGGGTACAGCATCTTCTCTTGTAAAATAGTTTAGCTTGGTTTTAAGAATTCGTCTGACAGCATTTGTAACTATAGTTCTGAAATTATCATTTTCCTGTAGCTTACGGAAAAGATATTTCCATACTTTTTGGTAGTCAGATGAGTTTCTTGATATCATAATTATATCGTTTCCTGCAGAAATTGCCCCATAGCAGGCTTCTTCCAAATTCTTCTCACCTATTAAGGCTCCTGTCATTACCATATCATCTGTAATTATTATTCCCTTAAATCCCATTTTATTTCTTAATAATTCAGTAATAAAATATTTCGATTCCGAAGCTGCAACTCTGTCTCCTGTAATCTTTGGAAATGCCAGGTGCCCGCTCATTATGGCTGGAATACCACGCTTTATTAGATAGCGATATGGCAGCAATTCTCTTTCCCATATGGTGTTAAAGTCAGCATTTACTTTTGGAAGCATTCCGTGGGAGTCTCCCTCTGCTGCACCATGTCCCGGAAAGTGCTTAGCAGTACTAATGACCCCGGTACTGTCCTGTCCCTGAAAAAAAGAGGTTGAAAGTGCTGCAGTAACTTTAGGATCAGAAGAAAACGATCGTGGACCAATTACATCAGCATTCTGGTTTGTATAGATATCTACTGTTGGTGCAAAATTTAAATTTATACCCAGGGTTTTTAATTCCCTGCCAATATATACACCTGTTTTATAGGCATCTTTCGGTAAGCTTGTTGCTCCTATACTCATATTTCCGGGAGTGATTGATGTGTCTCCTTTTATATGTCTTACCCATCCTCCCTCCTGGTCTGTTGCAATAAAAAGAGGAATCCCGAGAGGGTTTTTCGAGGCTTTCTGCTGCATTGCAGCAATACTTTTTCCCAGACGTTCAAGATTCGAAACATTCCAGCCAAATATTTTTACTCCACCTATTCTTTTATCAGCAATCCATTTCATTATATCATCTGAAGGGTTAAGTCCGTAGTAACCAAGAAGCATTAATTGCCCAAGCAGATCTGTGTCAGTCATATTTGCAATTAATTCAGTAGTAAGTTGATCGGATTCTTTGTTATCAAAAAAAACAGGAAGAGCACTTATAAAATAGGGATATATGAGAATCAAAATAACAATTAATGTTTTTATTTTTTTCATCCCAACCCCATTGATCTGTAGAGACGACCTACAGGGTGTCTTTACAGAGATAGATTTCATGTAATATCACAAGTCTATATATACCGCATTCCTTTTATATCATCGATATGCTGGGTAGCACAATGGGTGGCTACAGCACCTTCTCCTGCAGCTACTACTACCTGACGGAACGGGGTTGCTCTTAGATCGCCTACTGCAAACAATCCCGAAGTTTCTGTCTCCATTCTTTGATTTGTTATAACAAATCCTCCATTATCTTTTTTTATATCTGGAATAAGTGATGTCTGGGGAATGGAACCTATAAAAACAAAAACAGCATCCATTTTTTCTTCTTTAACTTTACCTGTTAAAGTATTTTCCAGAATAACACTGCCTACCTTAAAATCCCCTTTAATTTCTTTTAATACAGTATTAAATTTGACTTTAATTTTTTTATTTTTTAGAACTCTGTCAGCTAAAGATTTCTGGGCTCTAAATCTGTCTTTTCTATGGATCATTATAATTTTTGAACTTAAATTTGATAAAAAAGAAGCTTCATCACAGGCTGCATCTCCACCACCAACAACAAGGATTTTTTTGTCTTTAAAAAAAGGGCCGTCACAGGTAGCACAATATGACACACCCCTGCCTGAATACTCTTTTTCTCCCTTTACTCCCAATAATCGGGGCTTTGCACCGGTAGACATAATAACTGCCAGAGATGTGAACTCCCCATCAGATGTCTTAACTGTAAATAAATCTCCATTTTTAGTCAGTTCAGTAGCCGAAGCTGTAAGAAACTCTGCCCCGAAGGCTTCAGCCTGTTTTTCCATATTTTGTGCAAACTCAAATCCGGATACTGATGTTGGTATGCCGGGATAATTTTCCAGATCGCTAATATTTAAGGCCTGACCACCTGGAGCCAACTCTTCAATAACTAAAACTTTTAAATTTGCTCTTGCTCCATACTGTGCTGCAGCCATACCACCAGGCCCGGCACCTATAATAATCAGATCTTTATCAGCTTTCATTTATTTCTCCTAAATTTTCTTTGTGAAGATAATATAGGGAAAATAATATATAGAGTCAACATTCTGAAGAAGCCCTCTCGATACAATTGCTCCACAATCACTAAGGGTAGTGCGGGGTACGGTGTTGCAGTAACCGGTTTCATCTCGATACGCTCATTCTTCGCACTCGATGACCGGTGTTGGAGTAACCGGTTGCTGAGTGGTTTTGCTCCGCAAAATTGTATCGAAGCACCGGTTCTTATCTTACAGCCAAAGAACCATTTAGATATTTATGTACAAGACTGGAAATAAGGGTTTGGTA
>JALTGJ010000122.1 GCA_027077185.1 Spirochaetales bacterium
ATAATTTTATGGGAGATACCCCTGTTTACCTGATGGCAATTCATTTTGGAGCAACAAATATCGAGCTTGGATATATTTCTTCTGTTGTATTTTTAACAGGATTTATCCTGGTAGGTCTTCCCAGGTTATTGGCAGGGAAAAATCTGGTTAAAGTTCAGTCAACAGCATGGCTTATAAGAGGGGTTATTGTTCTTTCCTATCTGATGCTTTTGTGGGTTGAAGGTAAATCGGCTGTACTCCTTATACTAATTGTTTATACCCTGTTTTGTTCTGCAAGAATGGTTGGTATTGCTGTATGGAACCCGCTTATAAAGATGGTTACAAGTTCTCAGAATAGGGGTAATGTTCTTGCCCAGGGAAATATTATTAATCGCTCTGCCTCTGTTGTTTCAAAATTAATAAGTTTTATACTTACATCTGTTCAGTTCTTTTCAGGAATTTTGGGAATTTTAATACTTCAGGTTTTTGGAGTTATTTTTAATACTGCTGCAGCATTACAGCTGAAAAAGGTGCCCTGCAGAGAAGAGGTAGACTATCAAAAAGGCAGAAATATATTTGTAATACTGTTTGATGCAATGAAAAGAAAAGACAGAAGATATCCTCTTTTCTTAAAGTGGGTTACAGTTGCTGTTATTGTCTTAAACGGTTTAACAATTGCATTTATTAGAAAAGAAGCAGGATTCAGTTCAAATTTAGTTTTTCTTTACTCAATGGTTATAGCTTTTTCTATTATTCTTTCTGGTTTATTTGCAAAAACTTTTTCAGATAGAATTGGAAGCCGGCCTTTGCTGATTGGTGTGGATATTTTTTTGTTCATTTCTTTTGCTGTTTGGTTTTTTCTACCGGTTTCAAAACAAACAGGTTTACCGGTATACAGCTATTTTATTCTTGGTTTTTTTACAAATTTCTTTTTATGGTCAGGTAATGTACTCATTTCAAGGGTTCTTGTAAACACAATGCCGGAAAATGAAACTTTTGCTTATAATGCTATGACAAATTTTGTAACAGCGTTTTTCTCTCTGATTAGTGGAATTGCTGCAGGTTTGCTTATTGATTATGGTCAGAAAACCAGTAGTTTAATATTTAATAACTATAGTTATTTATTTTCTTTTGCAATGGTTCTTAGTCTTGTCCTGATTTTTTTAAGTTTTGTTCTTGTGGATAAGGGAAGCCTTTCTGCACGTGAGACTGCGGCAATTCTCTTTTCTTTTGAAGGTATGAGAGCCTACATGGATATAGGGAAATTGAATTCTACTTCGGACCCAGTTAAAAAGAAAACAGTTTTATTGTCTATAAGTAAAAATGAAGCAAGTATTGCCACAGAGGAAATGCATCGTATTATAGCTTCACCCTTATCATCAGGTAAGGGCGAAATAATTA
>JALTGJ010000123.1 GCA_027077185.1 Spirochaetales bacterium
TATCTCCAAATGAAATTCTCAGCCAAATTAACCAGATAAAATCAGAACTTAAAAGAGGTGAGTTTAATACTGAAAAAAATGATGATGCATCTTTAAAAGAAGAGCCAAATTCTCAAATTTTATCCGATAATACCATTTCAGAAATAATTCAATCTTTACGGAAAAATAAACTTGCTCTTTCTTCAGCTCTGGAAAAGGCTGTCTCCTGGAAACTCACAGGGGATTCTCTCGAATTAACGTTCGACTCAACCTATTCAGCCAATGCTGTAAAAGGGGATCTCCTGCCTGTAAAAGAAAAAGTATCTGAAGCATTAGAAAAGAAAATTAATATAGAAATTTCAATTATAAGTCCAAAAGATAGAAATAACAGTAAAGTCGATGAAGATATAGAACTTGTAAAACGGGTATTCCGTGGAGAAGTTGTAAAGGGAGATCAATAATGGATCCAATGGATATTTTTAAAAACCTTCAGAATCTTCAATCCCAGATGACAGGGGTTCAGGATAAAATGAAAGATGTTTTCGCTACTGGTTTTTCCGGGGGCGATATGGTTAGTATTGAAATGAACGGTGCAATGGAAGTTACAAAAGTAAAAATATCAAAGGATATAGTGGATCCTGAAGATATTACAATGCTGGAAGATTTAATTATGGCTGCATTTACCGATGCCAGTACTAAAATAAAAGTTAAACTTGCATCTGAAATGTCATCTTTTACAGGAAACCTGGGCTTTCCAGGATGACAATACTGGATCAGCTTATTGCCGGATTCTCAAGGCTTCCGGGAGTTGGTAAAAAAAGCGCAGGAAGAATAGTTTACTACTTATTAAAAGCTGATCCGGAATATTTAAATACGTTAGCAGATTTGATAAAAAAGCTTCAACCAGGCATTCGAAAATGCAGTATTTGCGGTACATACACAGAAACAGAAATTTGTAATATTTGCTCTGATCAAAGGAGAGACAGCACTCTGATTTGCATAGTGGAAGAATCCAAAGATGTTCAAACCATCGAAGCCACAGCCGCATTCAATGGAAGATTCCACGTTCTGGGAGGTGTTATTTCTCCTATCGATGGTGTAGGTCCTGAAGACTTAAGTATTAGAAAACTACTTTCGCGTCTTACCCCGGATTCTAAAGAAAAAGAAATAAAAGAAATTATTATTGCTACCAATCCAACTATTGAAGGAGATACAACTGCCCTGTATCTTACAAATATATTAAAAAATACAGATATACTTGTTTCAAGACTTGCACTGGGGCTGCCTGTTGGGGGTGACCTTGAGTACGCTGATAAACTTACCCTTTCCAGAGCATTAAAAGGACGAACACAACTGTCAGACTAGATTGACTTTACTGCTATTCAAGCTTTCCAATTAACATTGAACATTTACCTGAAGGTATGGGCAGGGTTTTCTTCTTATCCTCATCCAGTATATTAATTGTAAAATAATACAGTTTTTCAGATTCCAATCTAATTTCCCATCCCCTTGAACTATTATTACTTAATATTGTAATCATATTTCTTTTAAGGGATAAATCTTCTATTCCCATAATTTCAAGAGTCGGCATAATCCAGTCAACAGTTTTTCTTGGAAGACTAATGTAGAGGCCCAGAACGTTCTCTATCATTAGAGTAACAGATGCCAGAGCTGTATAGGTTAAAAACATTTTCCTGGGAAAGGTATCATTTCCCTTCCAGACGGCCGGCCCTTCCTGATGTGGGAGATAAGCTTCGTAGATATTACCTTTTATATCACCTTCAGGATGAAGTGTATCAAGCATATAGTAAAGATGACGTATGGAACATTCTCTGGCAAGCTCATATCTTGCATATTTTTCAAGACCCTTTATTACCATAAATGTAAAAGGTGAGTAAACAGAACCCCTGAAACCCATACCTTCTTCCTGAAAAGCAGGATCATCAACAGAAAGTGTAGGGAAAGGATTTTCACTTCCAAAGGTCTTAGGGTTTTTTAGATGACTTATAAGAGCTATAGCCCTGTCTTCATTCGGCAATTCTGCTAATAGTGTCCAAAAAGCTGCAATTGTTTTTGATTTAAGCTGATTTTCATCCTTATCGAGATCATAATAAAAACTCTCATTTTCATTCCACATCAAATTCGTAATTCTGGTTTTAAGAGTAAAATAAAGGCGCTTATATCTGAAGCTTATTTCCTTATTATTAAGAATATCACCTATTGCAGACATATAAAGTACATTAATAGCTTGCTGTACATTAAAATCAAGGGGATAATAAGTACCCTCCCTGGGAGAATTACCCATCATAGTAGCTTCCAGTGGTACAGCATATAAACCATTTTCTGCTATGAAATTTTCTTCCAGCCAATTATAGTAGTTTTCAAGAACAGGCATTATTTCTTTTAACCGCTTTTTATTTCCCATTTTATGAAAAATATTATACTCAGCTAAAGCAAACAGAGGAGGGTTTAAACCTTCAGGATTATCACTTGTAAATACCGGTTTCCCGTCATCAATTGAATAGTTTGCTCTAATAGCACCGGATTCCTCCTGCTTACTGTAAAAATTATCTAAACTGCTTTGAGCCGGATAAATATTATTGCTGTAAACAAGAAAAAATGTTGAAAGGCATGCTTCGAATTGATTAATTACTTTATTCTCAGGAAAGTTAAAATACTTATCCTCAAAACCATTATCTTTAGTACCTGACTGCCATGAATCTGACATCCAAACCCAGGACTTTTCATAAATATCTACAAAATCCTGATCATAAAAATGAACAGAAGGGAAACCCTTTTTAACCACTATATCTTCCTTGCTTCAGAATACCAGTACATTCTGTACAAACTAAAATCTTTATCTAATCTATGAGGACACACTTTATTCAGTATTTAATAGATTTGAGTTTTTAATATACTACAGATACAGTCCGGAGTCAATTTTATTTTTTAATATTATCTTTGTCAAGAGAGATTTTTGTAAAGCTTTTTGCGTAAAACTTTTTGCGCTGTCCCGCATTTTGAATTTTGAACTACTGTTCTTATCCAGACCGGGGCAGCCCTATCCAATTACACAAGTACAGCCACACAGGGTCGATAAATCGATCCTGCGGGACTGTCCCTACTTTATCATTGCGATTATTTTATCATATTTTTAATATGGGATAGAACATCTTCCATACTTGTTAAATCAAGGGGTAAAATTACCTTACTCTTTTCCCCGATAATATTATCCAACTGGTCAATATAGCTTTCTGATATTCGCAATACAGCGGCTTCTTCTCCTCCTACACCATCCATAGCTCCTGCAATCTGCCTGATACTGCCTGCAGTTGCTTTTGCAACAGAGCGTATTTCCTGTGCCCTACCCTCTGCAACATTAATCATTCTTTCTTTTTCACCCTCACTGATATTTATTACTTCTTCCATAAATGCCTGAGAGCGATTAATTTTAGACTCCATTTCCCCAAGGCTTCTTGCAATTTCAGCTCTTCTTTCCCGTTCAGCCTTCATCTGTACTTCCATAGCTTCAAGGATTGCCTGAGGTACATTTATATTTTGAATTTCATACCTGGATACCTTGACCCCCCAGGGATCAGAAGCCACATCGACACTTTGAACAACAGATCCGTTAATCTGATCCCTCTCTTCAAAAGTTTTATCAAGCTCAAGCTTTCCGATAACAGATCGCATTGTTGTCTGAGCTAATTGAATTGTTGCATACTTATAATCTGAAATACCATAACTTGATTTAACAGGATCAACTACCTGAATATACAAAACTCCATCTACCCTGACTTTTACATTATCCTGGGTGTAACAATCCTGTGCAGGAACATCTATAGCCACTTCTTTCAAATTATGCTTGTATCTGACTTTTTCTAAAAATGGTATTAATACATGTAACCCTGCATTTAGAGTTCTTGAATATTTGCCCAGACGTTCTACAACCAAAGCTGTTCTGGCAGGAACAACCCTGACACTTCTAAATAAAGAGATTAATACAATAAAACCAAAAATACCTGCTAAAATATAAAGTGGAAGAAAAGCACTCATTCTGCACCTCCTTTATTTGATGAAGTTAACGAAGGCAAAATACTGTCCAGAAGACCTTTTACATTTGCAATCCCTGATGGAAGAACAGATGTTTCTGTTCCTTTTAGTATTTCCCCAAATTTCTCTACATATTGTTCTGCCAGCCGAACTGACATTGCAGTACGTCCTTTTGGAAGCTGTAGGGCAGATGCAATATCCTTTAATCCTTCAGCAGTGGCAATTGACACAATTTCAATGGCTTTGGACTTACCCTCTGATGTATTTATCATCCTTTGACGTTCACCCTTACTAATATTTATAGCCTCTTGTCTTTGACCTCTGGAAATATTTATCCGGGATTCTTTTTCACCTTCACTCGATAAAATTTCCGCTCTTTTTTCCCTTTCCGCCCTCATCTGCTGTTCCATAGCATGTTCAATTGTTGGTGTAGGGTAAATATCCTTTA
>JALTGJ010000124.1 GCA_027077185.1 Spirochaetales bacterium
ATATAGAGATTACTTAAGCTATTTGCGCTGTCCCACATTTTGGACTATAATAGTAGTTGTTCTCTAATCTAAGGATAATACACTGCGCAATATAGCCATCAGATCCTAAAAGTGGATACATCTCTCAATCCTCTACTTGATTATTTATTGTTTTTTCAATACTATACCAGCTGTTATAGTAGCAGAGGTTTTTGTAATGCTTATTATTAATAATAATGTTATTACAAATATCTCGTAATCAGGAGGAAATAATGGCTGGACCAGTATCAAAAAATGCCCGTCGAGAAGGTGCTCACACACTTATAAGTAAGTGGGGTGGTAATATAAAAATGAAAACTGTCTTTAAAGATGGAAAAATGAAACATGTTGCTGTTTGTGAAAAAAGTGGTAATACAGCAAGAAAACCAAAAGATCTTATGTAGCAAATTATTTTAGATAAAAAGGGTCAAATTATTTAACAAATTTGACCCTCTTTATTTACATTAACTCTTCGATTGACAATTCAAGAATATTTACAGCTTTATCTATCTCTTCTTCAGTTACAATAAGGGGAGGTACAAATCTAATCACATTCTGGCCGGCACTTACCAGTAGTAAACCATTTTCTCTGCATTTGGAAATAATATCTGTTGCATTAACAGATAATTCCAGACCCAGCATTAACCCTATGCCTCGTAAATCTTTTATAATTTCAATTTTGCTTTTAAGTTTGTCTAGTTTTTTATATAGATAAATACAGGTCTTTTTTACATGTTGAATCAATTTATTATCAATTAATTCGTGTAATACTGCATTGGCACCAGCACAGACCAGAGGGTTCCCTCCAAAAGTTGCAGCATGATCTCCAGGCTGAAAAAGGTTAAACTTTTCTGTTGAGAGTATAGCTCCTATAGGTAAGCCACCACCCAGGCCTTTTGCCAGACAAATTATATCCGGATAGACTTTGTAATGTTCATGAGCGAATAAAAACCCTGTTCGTCCTATTCCACTCTGTACTTCATCAAATATTAGGACTATATTCTTTTCGGTACATATTTTTCTAACTTTTTTTAAAAAATCAATTTCTGCAGGGTTAATTCCGCCTTCGCCCTGTATAGGTTCTAAAATAATTGCACATGTTTCTGAATCAATTTTAGTTTTCAGGTTTTCAAAATTATTAAATTCTGCAAAACTTATTCCCGGAAGTAATGGTAAAAAAAATTCCTGATATTTATTTTGGCCTGTAAGGGATAAGGATCCACTGGTTCTTCCATGAAAAGACTGTTTCATGGAGATTATTTTCCAGGCACCATTTTTATTTTTTTTCCCATAAAGCTTTGCAAGTTTCAAAGCAGCTTCAACTGATTCTGTTCCACTGTTACAGAAAAAGGCTTTGTCAAAATTACTATTTGATACTAATTTATCTGCCAGTTTAATTTGTTCTGAATTATAGAAAAGATTGGAAAAATGTATAATTTCTTCTATTTGTTTACAGATGGCAGCATTAAATTGAGGATGATTATATCCAAGGGTATTAACCGCAATTCCAGCTATAAAATCCAGATATTCTTTTCCCTTACTATCTTTAACATAGCAACCTTTTCCTGTTTTTAAAGTGATAGGTATAGAATTATATGTATGCATAAGTACTTTGCTGGCGGCAAGCTGTAAATCTTCCATTATTTCTCCTTTTGAATAATAGTTCCAATTCCTTTTTTTGTAAAAATCTCAAGCAGGATGGAATGTTCTACTCTTCCGTCCAGAAGGTGAACAGAAGAAACACCTTTATCCACTGCTTCCAATGCATAATCTACCTTTGGTATCATTCCACCGCTTATTATACCATTTTCTTTGTAATTTTGTATTTCTTTTACAGATGCTTGATGTATTAGAGTGTTCTCATCAGAAATATCCAGTAGTATTCCAGGTACATCAGAAATATAAATTAATTTTTGCGCTTTTAAAGCCGAAGCAACAGAGGAAGCCGCCATATCTGCATTAATATTATAAGTGTTTCCTTTAGAATCTGATGCTATTGGTGCTATTACAGGGGTGTAATTATTATTAAGAAGAACATTTAGCAAGCTTGTATCAATTTTTGATAATATACCGACATATCCCAAATCTTCTTCCTCTACCTTTAGTTTTTTCGCTGTAAACAAGTTCCCGTCTTTTCCCGAAATACCAATTGTTTTAATATTGTGTGAACCAAGAAGATTAACTATATTTTTATTAACACTACCTGACAAAACCATTTCTACTATTTCCATGGTGTCCTTATCAGTAACCCTCATTCCATTAACAAAATTGGATTTAATTCCCATTCGGTTCAAAATACGGTTAATTGATGGTCCTCCTCCATGCACTATTACAGGTTTCATTCCGACATATTTCATTAATGCTATGTCCTCAATGACCTTTTGTTTAACAGAGTTATTAGTCATTGCACTTCCGCCATATTTTATAACAACAATCTTTCCGTTAAATTCTTTTATATATGGTAATGCTTCTATAAGTATACCGGCTTTTTCTATATATTTATCCATTTTTTATCCTGTCTTCTGCTATCATTCCAGATGTATTAAGTATGATATTCTGCGTTTATTTTGACATAATCATAACTAAGATCACAGCCCCAGGCTGTTGCAGTATAATTACCATTATCAATATTTATAGTTATAAAAATATTTTTTTCGTTTAATATGGCTGATACTGTGGGTTTATCAAAATGATGTGGTTCTCCATTTTCCATTACACATGCATATCCCGCTGCACCCTGAAAGTAAATGGAGACTTTCTCCGGATCAAAGGCAGCCCCGGAATAACCCATAGCAGCGATTATTCTGCCCCAGTTGGGATCACCTCCAAATATTGCTGTTTTGACGAGACTTGAAGTTATAACAGATTTTGCAATTTTCTTAGAATCTTCTAAACCTGTTACTGTACTTACTTCAACCTCAATCAGTTTGGTTGCTCCTTCTCCATCCTGTGCAATTGATTTAGCAAGATATCTGCTAACCTTAAATATAGCATTTTTTAATTTTTCGTAGTCATCTGTCTGGTCCAAAATATCATGATTCCCTGCTTCTCCATTGGCAAGTAAAAGAACCATGTCATTTGTACTTGTGTCTCCATCTACACTAATCATATTAAAAGTTTCGTTAACAGTTTCGTCTAATATTTCCTGCAGCAGAGGCTTGCTGATATTTGCATCCGTCATTATAAATCCAAGCATAGTAGCCATATTCGGATGAATCATTCCGGAACCCTTTGCAATACCGGAAACAGTCACAGTTGTATTTTGTATTTTAAATTTGATACTGCAGTTTTTTTCATACTTGTCGGTTGTTAAAATTGCATTTGCAGCAGATTTAAGATCAATACCTTCAGAAATAAGTAATGGAGCAGAATCGCTGATAGCAGTGAGCATATTTGCTAAAGGTAAAGGCATTCCAATAACCCCGGTAGACGCTGTGAGGACTTTAAATTCTTTTATACGCAATAAAGAAGCTGTATGGTCAGCCAGTTTCTGATTATCCTCATCACCTTTTGATCCGGTACATGCATTTGCATTACCACTATTAATCAAAACACAGTTAATACTGTCATTTTTTTTAATCAATCTTTTATTTCTCTTAATACAGGCAGCCTTTACCAAATTTTGGGTAAAAACAGCAGCAGCTTTTGCTGATGTTTCAGAATAAAGAAAGGCCATATCATTTTTTTTGTTTTTTATTTTACCCCTGAACCCAATTGCTTTAAATCCTTTGGGTAGTACGTATTTATTAATTTTCAATTCCATTTTAAAATTCCTTATATTGATCCTGGAATAGCTGTTAAACCCTCAGCTTCGTTTAATCCAAACATTATATTCATATTTTGTACTGCCTGTCCTGCAGCTCCCTTTATTAGGTTATCAATTGCAGCGACTACAATTATACGACGGGTTCTATTATCCAGAGTAAAACCTATATCCACAAAATTTGAATTTTTTACGTACCTGGTTTCGGGTAAAATATTTTCGGGACATATACGTATAAATTTTTCATTTGAATAATAGTCTGAATAAATTTTACTAATTTCAGGAATGCTGATATTCTCTTTCAGGTTTGCATATGATGTAGTAAGAATTCCCCTGTTCATTGGCAGCAGGTGAGGCGTAAATGACAGAACAATTTTCCGCCCTGCAATTCTGCTTAGTTCCTGTTCTATTTCCGGAGTATGACGGTGTGAACCGACTGAATAGGCTTTAAAGGTTTCGTTACTTTCTGTAAAATGTGTGGATAAAGAGAGAGTTCTGCCGGCACCGGATATTCCTGATTTAGCATCAATAATTATTGAATCAGAATCAATTATATTACTATCAATTAAAGGAGCAAGACTTGATATTGAACAAGTCGTATAACAACCGGGGTTTGCAACAATTCTTGCATGCTTGATTGCCTCTCTGTTTAGTTCACATAGTCCATATACAGCTTCCTGGATGTATTTGGGTGAG
>JALTGJ010000125.1 GCA_027077185.1 Spirochaetales bacterium
AATGTTTTGCAGGAGGTTCTGTTTAAGCTGGACAAGGATATGCTTTTTGTTGAAAAGGTAATGCTTTCTCCCATAAAGGGCAGAAAGGGAAATACCGAATTTTTATTTTTAATTCGGGATAATCAAAATAAAGATGCAAATACCGGGTGGATGGATTCGATTGGTCAAAATATAAATAATTTGATTGAAACAATTCCGTAGGGACAGTAGGTGCAAGGCATGCCTTGCCCCTACTGCACCGATGCCCGTGAAAGGGGTTCCCCAATATACACACCTTCTGTTGAGAGAAACTGTTTTTTCTTACCATCTATTAAAATTTGTACTTTATCTACTGTAGAAAACTCCGTAGCTGTATAAATTATCTGTTTTAATTCAGCTTCCAGACCTTCTTTACCAAAATTATTAAAACTTAGAGTTTCGTTGAAATTAATAGTTGCTGTCATATTGGAAACACTTATACCTTGTATTTTTGTTCCAAGGGGTATAAGAGATAATAATCCTTTATTAAGCTCACTTGAAGTTAAACCCGATATCAATGCACTTAAAGTTTCTGTAAGAGGACTGTCATCATAGTATACTGGTCTGGTGATGCCCTGGAGGGTTATTTTATTTTCATCACTTACGTTTACAAAATATAGAGTTGAAGTTCTCATGTTTTTTTCTGCAGGTTTTTGGTCCTCTTTTGTGCTTTTATCATCAATTACAGGAGCTTCTATAATAATTTCAGGAGCTGTATTAGTTGTAGGGATTGTCGTTTCCTGATTGTTCTTTGTATCCAAATTTGACTTGTCTTCGGGTAAAGCAGTAATTCGCTTAACTTCTGTTGCTGGTTTTTCTTTTTGAGTAAAAATATTCAGGAAGCCTGTAGCTTCCATTACACTGTCTATTCTGGAACGGCTGAAAAGAAAAACAACTATAACTAATAGAATGAGTGCTATCCAGAATAAACATCCAATTGATGATTTTTTTTTCTTCATTTGATACAAATTATCGGTAAATTCTTTCTTGATCAAGAGATTTATTGGATAATAATTATAACTTTTTTGATCTTATTTGATTCCTTGTGTTTGACAGCTCTTATAAAAGGTCGTATATTTCAGAATATGAAGATTTATAAAGGTATTTCAGCATCAGCGGGTATAGTAATAGGGAAAGTTTTTCTTTATTTGGATAATAATCTAAAAGTACCCAAATATAGTATTGATCTGGACGAAATTGAATCAGAAATGGAAAGGTTTCATCTTGCAGTGGGCAAGGTAGCAGAAGATTTAAAGCTTATACAGTCACAGTCCAGTGAGATGAGAATAGAGGAAGAGAGCAGATTTCTTGATTCCCATATGCTAATGCTAACCGATCCTGAATTTATTAAACAAATTGAAATTAATTTGGGAAATTATAAAAGAAATGTTGAATGGGTTTTACTTATGACAGTGAAACATTTGGTAAGGACCCTTAAAAAGGCAGACAGTCCATATTTGGTGGAACGAACCGTTGATATATATGATGTAACGCAAAGAATCCACAGACATTTGTTATTTAATGAAAAAATATCTTTATCTGCTATAAATAGTGAGGTAGTAGTAGTTACTCATAATTTAATGCCTTCAGATACAGCATCATTAAACCGTAACATGGTTAAAGGGATAGTTATGAATGCTGGAGGTAAAACTTCACATACAGCCATCTTAGCCAGATCATTTGGTATTCCCTCTGTCCTTGGTTTAACAAATATTACCGATGAGGCCCGAAGCGGTGATCTTATGATTGTTGACGGGAATACAGGCACTGTTATTTTAGATCCCGATGAAGATACTTTATCAGAATATAGGGTAAGGGCACAAAAGTGGCTGCTTCATGAAGAACAACTGAATAAACTTGACAAATTAAGCTCCGTAACAATTGATGGTCAAAGGGTTATTCTTAGAGCAAATATTGAACTACCGGAAGAAGTTGAACAGGTTTTAAGTCATGGGGCAGATGGTATCGGATTATTTAGATCTGAATTTTTATTTTTAAAACCTACCGGGTTTTCCAGTGAAGATGATCAGTATGAGGCTTACTCTTTTGTTGTTAAAAAAATGAAAAAGAATGGGGGAGTTACCATACGAACTCTTGATGTTGGTGGTGATAAGATAATACCCGACTTTGAAACTTCTGATGACAAAAATCCCTTATTGGGATGGAGGGCAATAAGATTTTGCCTGGACAGGAAAGATATCTTTAAAGTTCAGATGAGAGCTTTGTTAAGGGCTTCAGTTCATGGTGATTTACGAATTATGTTCCCAATGATATCCGGTGTAGAAGAGCTGGAGGATGCCCTTGCTTTTTTAGAAGAGACTAAGGATGAACTTCGTCTGGAGGGTATAGATTATAATGAAAATATAAGAACAGGAATTATGATTGAAGTTCCCTCTGCAGCACTCACTTCGGATGTTCTTGCAAAAAAAGTGGATTTTTTCTCAATAGGAACAAATGATCTTGTTCAGTATACAATTGCTGTTGACAGGGGCAATGAAAATATTGCATATCTTTATAAATACTTTCATCCAGCTGTCCTTCGTTTAATAAAAATGGTTATAGATAATGCTCATAGTGCAGGTATTCCCATAGCTATGTGTGGTGAAATGGCTGGAGACCCTCTTGCTTCTGTGGTTCTTCTGGGAATGGGACTTGATAGTTTTAGTATGAGTTCGGGTGTAATCCCGGCAGTTAAAGAGGTTCTGAGATCTGTTCGTCTTAGTGAAGCAGAAGAACTTGTTGAGCATATAATGAAGATGAGTTCAACTCAGCAAATAGAAAATTATGTAAGTGAGTGGATGAATGAGCGATTCGATAATATCTCAGTCTAAAAATGGATTACCGGTAGTTGCAGTTGCAGGCAGGCCGAATGTTGGAAAGTCAACTTTATTTAACAGAATGCTTGGAAAGAGAAAAGCTATTACAGACCCTACTCCCGGCGTAACCAGAGATCCTGTAGAAGCTGTTTACAGTTTTGATGACCGGGTTGTCCGGCTTATAGATACAGGCGGATATAAACTGGATCTGGAAGGTCTTGACTCTCTGGTTAGTAAGAAAAGTATAGAAATAATGCAAAATGCTGATCTTGTTTTATTCCTTATGGATGTAACAGAAATAACTCCGGAAGATGAAGCTTTAATTAAAATATTAAGAAAATTTTCGGATAAAGTTCTGGTTGTTGTAAATAAAGTGGATAATCAGGCAAGGGAAACCGAGGTGTGGAATTACTATTCTCTGGGGTTTAACCATGTAATTGGGATGTCAGCAGAGCATGGTCTGGGTTTTAGTGAACTTGATGAAAAACTGGAAGAATTAATAGATTTCGATATAAAGCGGGATAAGGAAAATAATCAGGAGCATGAAATTTCTATTGCCATTATGGGGAAACCAAATACAGGCAAGTCCACTCTTACTAATAGACTTCTGGGCAAAAATGTATCAATAGTTTCTGAAATTGCAGGAACCACCAGAGATATTGTTGAAGGGGCTTTTGAGTATAAAAACAAGGTCTATAAGGTTTTGGATACAGCCGGTATTAGAAGAAAGAAAAAAGTTGGTGAAAATGTAGAATATTATTCAGTTAACAGGGCTTTTAAAAGTATAGATGAAGCAGATGTTGTTTTATTAATGATAGATGCTGTAGAAGGTCTTGCAGACCAGGATAAAAAAATTGCTTTCCAGATAGTGAAAAAAGGAAAGGGTGTTATTCTTGTATTAAATAAATGGGATAAACTTAAAGATGTTCCTAATCAGATGGAAGCTGTTAAGGACAGAATCCGTTTTCTTTTTCCTGTCCTTTCTTTCGCACCGGTTATACCTATCTCCGCATTAACTGGAGAGGGTATTGATAATGTACTAAATCAGGTAAACAATGTCTGGAAACAATTAAATAAGCGAATAGAGACTGCAAGGGTTAATGAAGCCCTAAAAAGGTGGACAGAGAATCAGGAAGCACCCAGAAATAGTACAGGAAGGTTCAAAATCCGTTACGGAACACAGGTTAAGGCAAATCCTGTTCAGTTTCTGTTTTTTATTAACCGTAAAAATGGATTTCCGGACTCATATTTGCAGTATATAATAAATAATATTCGTAAGGATTTAGGGTTTTCATTGATTCCATTACAGGTGGATATAAAAGAAAAATAATAATCATAGGTAATTGTCCAAGGAATTCTTTGATAAAATAGATTAATGTGACGATATTCAAAAATATGTTGAAGTTAAAAATAATTCCACTAAACAACTTTATACTTATAACATTGTTTTTTACAGGTTTAATAAGTATCAGTGCCTCTCCTTTTGATAGTCCTGTATCCGGATTGCCTGAGAACACTGAGATACGCCGTATGTTCTATGAAAGAATGACAGGTACAAACAAAGATGCTGTATCTACACTTCCGGAATGGAAAGTTATAGAGGAGACAGGCGTCCGTGTAAATTTTT
>JALTGJ010000126.1 GCA_027077185.1 Spirochaetales bacterium
GCAAGGTGATGTTCTTGGAAATAATATAGAAGAAATGGCTATTGAAGTTATTGATAAATCTATTGTTGATAATATTAGAGATATAATTAATGGAAATAAAAGTGCAATGTCAGAAATTCGGAGAGTCGAATCATTTGTTTATGAGATAAAACTCTATACTCTTTTTGCTATATCCAGTAATGAAGATCGAAAATGTGTTTTGGAAATAGATGATGTAAGTAGAAAATTTGAACTGGAAGGAAAAATATTTCAAGCGGAAAAACTTGCTTCTTTAAGTATGCTTTCTGCAGGGGTTTCTCATGAGATTAATAATCCCCTAAGTTCTATTCTGACTAATGTTCAGAATCTTCTTGCTGGTGAGTATGATGAAGAAACTGGAATTGCTTTGAATTGGATAGAGCAGGAAACCAGAAGGATCGCTAAAATTGTAAGTGAGCTGTTGGATTTTTCTGCTTCTGAACCTGATAAAGATGAAGGTGTTAAGATTAATGTATGCATTACAGATGTTCTAAGATTAATCAATTATGGCCTGGAAAAAGATAAACGAATAGAAATAATTCCCGACTTTGAGGATAATTTACCACTTGCACTTATTAGCGATAAAGAGTTAAAGCAGGTAATAATAAATCTTGTACAAAATTCTATCTATGCCATCGATGGAGAAGGAAAAATATTTATAAAGACAAGTATTCATCAAAAAATGGATAAAGTTGTTATTGAAATAATAGATACCGGGTCAGGAGTAAACGAAGAGCTAATACCTCATATTTTTGATCCCTTTTTTACTACAAAAGAAAATGGTAAAGGCACCGGGCTGGGATTATCAATAGTTTATGGTATAATAAACAAAAATTCAGGGACTATAGATGTAATAAGTAAAAAAGGATCGGGAACAAAGTTTGTTATTAGAATTCCTGTCTATAGTAATTTAAATTGAATTTATCTTTATAACAATGGGGACTTAAAATGGAAGGTTCTATAACAGATAAAAGAAGCATCCTTATTGTGGATGATGAGGAAGGTCTCCGTTACGGCCTTGAAAAACTTTTTAAAAGGGAAGGCTTTATTGTTTTTTCAACTGGAAATTTTGGAGAAGCACTTAGTACTGTTAAAAAAAATAAAATAGATATCGCTCTTCTGGATATAAGGCTGAAAGGTCCCCGTGATGGAATTGGTCTTTTAAAAGAATTGAAAAATGCAGAACCTGAGATTGTTATTCTAATAATTACAGGGCATGGCAGTATTAATAGCAGTGTACTGGCCATGAAGGAAGGTGCTTCTGATTATATTCTCAAACCAATTGAGAATGATAAACTAATAATAGCTGTCAGAAAAAATCTTGAAATTAAAAGTTTAAGAAGTGAAAATACCTATCTAAAAAAAGCCCTTCTGAATTCAATTTTTAACTATGATTTTATTACCAATAACCCCGTTGTTAAGGAAGTTCTTAAAGTTGCTGATAAAATAAAAGATACTCCAGCAACAGTTTTTATAACAGGTGAAAGTGGTACAGGGAAGGAGGTTCTGGCAAGGTATATACATTTTACAAGCATTCGTAAAGATGGAAACTTTGTAGGTATAAATTGTGCTGCGCTGTCGGATACTTTACTGCTAAGTGAGCTGTTCGGTCATGAAAAAGGATCCTTTACCGGAGCAATTGAACAAAAAATTGGAAAATTTGAACTGGCAGATTCAGGAACTCTATTTATGGATGAAATTGGAGATATGTCCCTGGATGTTCAATCAAAATTGCTGAGGGTTTTAGAAGAACGTAGTTTTGAGAGGGTTGGAGGGGTTAAGAAGGTTCAGGTAGATGTAAGAGTCATTTCAGCAACAAACAGAGATATGAAGGAGTTGATTAAAACGGGTCAGTTCCGTCAGGACTTGTATTACAGACTTAATGTTATTTCCTGTTTACTCCCGCCTCTTCGAGAGCGCTCTGAAGATATTCTGCCTCTTGCCAGCTACTTTTTAAAACAATATAACTTTCGGTATAATAAAAATGTACTTAGTATAGACAATGAGATGCTTAAACGATTACTGGAATATAGTTGGCCTGGTAATGTAAGAGAATTACAAAATATGATGAACCAGGCTGTCTTACTTTGTGAAGGCGAAGAGATTGAATTTCTTAATTTTCAGGATGATGCCAGAACTGAAAGACGAAAATCAATCAAATTTCCGGATCAGGGGAAACCCTTGAAAGCGGCTGTTGAGGAAATTGTAAGTTATTATGAAAAGCTACTTATTGAAAAAGCGCTTTTAAAGAATCAGCAAAATAGAACAAGAACTGCAAGGTCTTTGGAGATTACAAGAAAAACTTTAGCAAGAAAAATTGAAAAATATAATTTATAGAAATAAAATTATGTGGGGAAACCAATATGAAAAGAAGTGAAATAAATACCTATATAAAGGAAGCGGAAGCAATTCTAAAAAAGAATAATTTTCTTTTACCATCCTGGGCTTTCTGGTCTCCTGAAGACTGGAAGAAGAATAAAGAAAACTGTGAAAATATCTTTGAGAGTTCTCTAGGCTGGGACTTAACAGATTTCGGTAGTGGAAGTTATCTGACAACAGGCCTTCTTCTTGTAACAATTAGAAATGGTAATAATAGGTCTGATATAAAGCCTTATGCTGAAAAAATTATGATAGTCAAAGAGAATCAGGAAACACCTTTTCACTTCCACTGGAGTAAAACGGAGGATATAATAAACCGGGGTGGTGGTAATCTTGTTATTGAATTGTATAATTCAGATAAGAATGAAGAGTACACTAAAGAACCGGTTTTATTTCTTACTGATGGCATAACGAGAGAAGTAAAAGCCGGGGGAAAGGTTGTTCTTCTACCTGGAGAAAGTATTACTCTAAGGACTGGTATATATCATCGATTTTATGCAGAAGAGGGAAGTGGTATAGTTATGGCTGGTGAAGTCAGTATGACTAATGATGATGCAAGTGATAACAGGTTTTATGATGCTCCCGGAAGATTTCCTGAAATTGTAGAGGATGAAGAACCCTACAGGCTGCTTGTGGGAGATTATGAAAGAGTTCTCGGGTTCTGATAGATGAAAATAAATGGTCTAGGCTGCTCTCTGGTAGACAATCTTTATTCTCCGGTTGATTTTACTTCTGAAGAATATAATAAATGGGTACAGAAAAATCACAGGGATATTGGCGTTATAACCGGAGGTCTGGTGTTCGGTGAGGATCTAGAGAGCTCATCTGGTAGAAAATATAAAGACATTCTGAATGAGATAACAAAAGGGAAATTATCACCCAGTAAAAATATAGGCGGTCCGGCCATTGTTGCAATGATTCATATCGCACAGGTAATGGGCGAGACTACTGATATAGGTTTTTTTGGAGCCCGGGCAGATGATGAAAATGGTCGTTTTATTGCAGAAAAACTAGGCCCTTTTAATATTGATTTAAGTGGATATGTTTTAGCAGACGGTCAAACACCCTTTACCGATGTTCTGTCTGATCCTTCCTGGCATAACAATAATGGAGAGCGGAGCTTTATAAATTATATTGGTGCAGCTTCAAAATTATCAGGATCTAATCTAAACGATTCATTTTTTAATGCCAATATCCTTATTTATGGCGGTACAGCTCTGACCCCCGGACTGCATGATGATTTAAGTTTTATGCTTAAAAAAGGTAAAGAGGCCGGTTGCCGGAATTTTGTTAACACAGTTTACGATTTTAGAAATCAGAATTTGAATCCCAATAAACCATGGCCTCTTGTTGATGAAGATAAGGACTATCAAATGATAGATCTCCTTATAGCTGATAACGAAGAAGCCATGAGAATATCAGGGAAGGAATCCAAAGAAGAAGCACTTGCTTATTTTTCCGGTAACGGTGTCCATTCTGTAATAATTACTCATGGATCAGAAGATATTATCTGTTATTCTGACGGCACATTTTTTAGGGAAGAAGGTATTTTTACTCTCCCTGTTTCTAAAAGTGCAGGGAATCAGATGAGATCATTACCTGTAGGATCTAAAGCCGATACAACAGGATGCGGTGATAACTTTGCAGGTGGAGTATATGCATCAACTGCCTTGCAGTTGCAGGATAGTGTAAATAAAAAACCGTCACTTAAACAGGCATCTGCATGGGGTGTTGTTTCCGGGGGGTTCGCAGGGCTTCATAGTGGTGGTGTGTATTATGAAAAAAGACCGGGTGAAAAGCTGGAGAAATTAAAAGATCTTTTTGAAGAATATAAAAAACAGGAGGGCTGGTTGCTAACAAGTTAGCTGCTCGCCTATGCAACCAAAGGGGAAGATTTTGAATAAAGCAGTAATATTCGGAGCTGGAAATATTGGGCGGTCATTTATTGGTAATATTTTTTCATCAAATGGTATGAAGGTTACTTTTATTGATGCAAATAAGAAACTTGTAGATAAACTTAATTCAAAAAAAGAGTATCGAATTGTTATTAAAAGAAAT
>JALTGJ010000127.1 GCA_027077185.1 Spirochaetales bacterium
ATCATTTTATTGGACTTGAAGCTTACTGGGAGGTTCCTGCAGATGCTCCTACAGCAGAAACCGGCAGATGGGTTAAGGCTCCGGGCAAAAAACTTTTTAAGGTATTGCAGAATAAGCTGGGCTCACTTCCCTTTATTGCTGAAGATCTCGGAGTTCTAACTCCTGAGGTTGAAGAGTTGAGAGATACTTTTAACTTTCCTGGAATGAAAATATTGCAGTTTGCATTTACCTTTGACAATGAGGGCAGGCAGGATAAAAAAAATATATTTTTGCCGTTTACATACTCAAAAAATACAGTGGTTTTTACGGGTACTCATGATAACGATACTACCAGAGGATGGTATAATTCAATAAGTGACAGAGAGAGGGATCTTGTAAGGCGGTATCTTGGCCGGCCCGATGATGATATTGTATGGGATCTGATAAGGGAAGCTCTTTCTTCGGTATCTGATTATGCTATTATTCCCATGCAGGATATTTTAAATCTAAATACAGAATCCAGAATGAATACCCCTTCTACTCTTAAAGAGGAAAACTGGTCATGGAGAATGACAAGTACTGATATGGCTGATTTTACTGCAGCCCGGCTTAAAGGGATGATAGAACTTTATGGGCGATAGAAAAAGAATTGTACGTGAACATTATGAGCCCCTATTGGCAAAATATTCCAGAGGGTATGAGATTCTGGATTGGGAAAGCCTTGACAGTCAAATAAAAAGATTTGGAGTTCTTTCAGACAATGTGGAACTGTCAGGGAAAAAAGTTCTGGATGTAGGCTGCGGAACAGGTGATTTTTATGGATATTTAAAAAAGAAGGGAATAAATATTGATTACTATGGAATAGATATTCTTGGTAAAATGATTGAGCGTGCAAATTTAATTTATCCTGATGGAAGATTTTTTACAGGTGATATTTTTGAAAAGTCTCCTTTTAGTAAAAAACAATTTGATATAATTTTCTGTTCCGGAGTGTTTAATCTGAATATGGGAGATAATTATACTTTTTTAAAAGAAGCTCTTCCTGTTTTTTTTACTCATGCAAAGGAAACTGTTGTCTTTAACCTTCTCGATCCGGGACATTTTGTGACTACAAAAAAATACTATTTCTTCAGTCATAAAGAAGTTCTTCATCTTATTCGCCCATATTCAGATATGGTAAAAACTGTTACCGGTTATATTCCAAATGATTTTACTATAATAGCAGATGTAAAAGAAGGAGACAGGTAACCGGAGACGGGAGGAAGAATAGTTATCATGTATGATTTCAAATTCTTCCAGTTTCCTGTCTCCGTTTTCCTAACCCTTCCTAATCTATCCCGTATTCTTTACCGTATTTTTCTGCAATAAAATCTATATCCTTATCACCCCGGCCGGAGAGATTCATAAGTATTGTTTTATCTGCAGGAAGATCAGCTGCCAGTTTCATTGTATAGGCAACTGCGTGTGCACTTTCCAGAGCCGGAATAATACCTTCCACTCTTGAAAGTTCAAAGAATGCGTCTATAGCTTCTTTGTCATTTATTGTTGTATATTGAACCCTTTCAATATCCTTGAGGTAACTGTGTTCAGGACCCACACCGGGATAATCAAGACCACTGGCTACAGAATATACCGGCATAGGATTCCCTTCATCATCCTGAAGAAGATAACATTTAAACCCATGAATTATACCAGGTTTACCAAGTGTCATAGTTGCTGCATGTTCCCCGTCTTTAAAGCTTTTCCCTGAGGGTTCGGCACCATACATCTTAACAGATTCATCTTCCATAAAAGCAGTAAAAAGACCAAGGGCATTTGATCCACCACCTACACATGCAACCAGATTATCCGGCAGCTTTCCTGTTCTTTCTTTAAATTGCTGTTTTGCCTCAATTCCTACAATAGTCTGGAAATCTCTTACCATCATTGGAAAGGGGTGGGGCCCAACAACTGAGCCAATTGCATAGAACTGTGTAACAGGATCCTGTACATAGGCTGTAAAAGCTTCATCTACGGCTTCCTTTAGAGTTTTTAACCCTGATTTTACAGGGATAACTTTTGCTCCCAGAATTTTCATTCTAATTACATTAGGATGTTCTTTTGCAATATCAACTTCACCCATGTATATATCACATTCAAGGCCTAAAAGTGCAGCAGCTGTTGCAAGTGCAACTCCATGCTGACCGGCTCCTGTTTCTGCGATAACTTTTTTCTTTCCCATTTTTTTTGCAAGAAGTACTTCTCCCAGACAGTGATTTATTTTATGTGCACCTGTATGGTTAAGATCTTCTCTTTTCATATATATTTGAGCTCCGCCAATTTTTTTTGACAGATTTTCCGCATAGAATATAGGGCTTGGTCTTCCAACATAATCCTGATATAGAGCTGTAAGTTCTTCCTGAAATCCGGGGCTGCCGCTGATCTCTTTATATGTCTTTGTTATTTCATCCATTACCGGTTGAAGATCCGGGGGAAGGAAACTGCCTCCGTATTCTCCAAAATATCCTTCTTTATTAGGTGTTTTCACCATTGTACTCATATTATCCCTCCGTGGTTTCTCTAAATAGAAACGTTACTATAGGTAGAAACATAATTGAAATTGATTTTTTTGTCAATAGAGAATTAATAAAATTAAAAATATTTTGTTTTGATAATTAGAATTCTTTATTGTTCCTGCTTTTCGTACTGCACCCAGCTATTTGCGCTGTACCACATTTAGGATTACAATAGTAGTTCTTCTCTAATCCAGGGATAATACACTGCGCAATATAGCCATCAGATCCTAAAAGTGGGGCACATCGCACAAGGCTCGAAGTTTGTATAGGTTGTAGTAAATTCCTTTTTTTGCAAGTAATTCAGCATGTGTTCCTGTTTCTTCAAGTTGTCCTTTTGCAAGAACAAGAATTTTATCTGCATTTCGAATTGTTGAAAGTCTGTGAGCAATTACAAGGGAAGTTCTTTCCTTCATAAGTTCTTCAATAGCCTTTTGTATTAAGAATTCAGTTTCTGTATCTACATTTCCTGTAGCTTCATCCAGAATAATAACCTGGGGGTTCTGGGCAATTACCCTGGAAAAGGATAGAAGCTGACGTTGTCCTGTTGAGAGGTTGGAACCTCTCTCATTCAGGATTGTCTTATAGCCTTTTTCCAGGTTATTAATAAATGTATCTGATTGTGCCAGAACAGCGGCTTTTTGGACATCTTTATCACTTAGGTCCAATCCTGTTTTTATGGATTCCTCAACAGTCCCTGAGAATAAAAAAACATCCTGCTGTACAGGTATTACTGTTTCCCGGAGGTTCTTAAGCTTCAGTTTTCTAATATCAATTCCATCCAGTAATATTGATCCTTCCTGAACATCCCATAAACGTGTTAACAAGTTTGCGATTGTTGTTTTGCCGGCTCCGGTATAACCTACAATAGCTACTTTTTCCCCGGAATTAACTTTAAACGAGAGATTATTTATTACAGTTTCATTTTCTTTATAGGAAAAAGAAACATTTTTAAATTCAATTTTGCCCTCTACCGGTTTAGTTAAAGTTTTGTTCCCATTGTCTTCTATAGTATCTTTAGAGTCCATAAGGGAAAAAACCCGTTCTCCTCCTGCCATTGCAGACTGCAGAATAGTAAATTTTTCTGCAAAATCCATTATAGGTCTGTAAAATTTCTGAATTAAATCAAGGAAAGCTATTAAAATTCCCAGGGTTAATGCTGATTTTAACAACTGACCTGATCCAAAGTAGATTATTACAGAGATTGAAACTGCTGTAAAAAAATTCATTAGAGGACGGAATACAGCAAAAACATACATTTCCGCTAAATTTGCTTTTAAAAGTTCACGATTTTTTTCTATAAAAATTTTATTGCTGTCTTTTTCCCGTCCAAACATTTGAACAATATCCATACCTGAAATATGTTCAGAAAGAAAGGTGTTAACTTTAGACACGGATATTCTAAGTTTGCGGTATGTTTTCCTGGCAATTTTACGGAACAGGAATGTTACAATAATAACTGGAGGGACACTTAAAAGTGTAATAAATGCGAGTTTTGTATTTAGATAAAATAATGCTATCATGACACCTGTAACCATTGCAAAGTCTTTTAATACCGAGCTTGCAACAGATGTAAAAAATTCATTTATTGTTTCCACATCATTTGTTATTCTGCTTACCAGGCTCCCTATAGCTGTTGTTCCCAAAAAATTGAGTGACTGCCTGACTACATTATTGTAAAGTTTCAATCTAATATCTTCCATAACTTTCTGACCGGTATAAGCCATTAAATAGACTTGTAGAAATGTAAAAAGAAGACCACTAATAAGAAGAGCAAGATAGATTAGACCTTTTTGTTTTACAGAGTTTATATCTGATTTTCTTATAAGTCTTCTTTCTTTTATAGGCAGGTTATTCAGGTCTCTTGTTTTAACAATTATATATCTATCTGATATAGTAACTGGGTTATTTAT
>JALTGJ010000128.1 GCA_027077185.1 Spirochaetales bacterium
AGTGAGATTAAAACGAGTATTATTATCTTTTTCTGCATATTAAATTCTCCTCTTTGATCTTAAAATAATTATAGATCTATAAGTTTATGTTGTCAATTTATTTTAGGAAGTCAGAAAATAGACCAAGTCAGGAAATAGATGTATATATGATAATTTTTCTAATTGTTAGATTATCCTTTCAATGGTATAATCCACCGTTCAAACTTATTTATCAGGAGTAAAATTCTATGTTCTCAAACCGAATATCCAATGTTCCAAAATCTTTTATTAGAGAAATTTTAAAAGTTTCTGCCGATCCCTCCATTATTTCATTTGCCGGGGGACTTCCAAACAGAGATCTTTTCCCCATAGAGGACATAAAAGAAGCTACCGGCAGGGTTTTTGAAACAGTTGGCCCTGATGTTATGCAGTACAGTAACTCTGAGGGCTATAAAGGACTACGGGAACAAATAGCAAAAAGGTATAAAAGCTTCTATTCTCTTGATATTTCTGTTGATAATATTTTAATTACAAACGGATCCCAGCAGGGACTTGATCTTCTGGGGAAGGTTTTTATTAATGAAGGTGATAGTGTAGCAATTGAGGAACCGGGTTATCTGGGGGCAATTCAGGCTTTTGGAATTTATAAAGCAAATTTTCTTCCTGTTCCGGTTTCGAAAAACGGTATGGATGTTTTTTCCCTAAAGGCAGTATTGGCAGATAAAAATCCTAAATTAATATATACAGTACCCAACTTTCAAAATCCATCGGGAATAACCTATCCAGATAAAAACAGGCAGGAAGTTGCAGAAACCTTAAAGGGGAGTGGTGTTTATCTTGTCGAAGATAACCCTTATGCCGAACTTAGATTCTCAGGTACATCTAAAAAATCATTTATGGAATTTCTTCCTGAACAGACCATTCTTCTGGGAACAGTTTCCAAGACTATTGTTCCATCTTTTAGACTCGGTTGGATAGTTGCCCCGGATATAGTTATGGAAAAATTACTAATTGCAAAACAGGCTGCAGACCTGCATACAAACTATTTCTGTCAGAGAATAGTGGACCAGTTTCTCACCGATTACAGCCTAGATGAACATATAGAAAAAATAAAAGCCATGTATTCAGCAAAGAAACAAACTATGGTTAATGCTATAAAACAGTATTTCCCTAAAGAAATAAACTATACAGACCCGGAAGGAGGAATGTTTCTTTGGGTAACATTACCAGTAGGAATTAGTTCCATGGAATTGTTTGAAAAGGCCATTAAAAAAAATGTAGCCTTTGTGCCCGGAGACCCTTTCTATACAAATAGAACTGGTGTTAATACCTTTCGACTTAATTATACAAATTCCGATGAAGAAACAATTAAGAAGGGTATAAAGATTCTTGCCGAATGTATTAAAGAGATTCTGTAATGGAAGCTATAAAAACACTCGATGAACTTGTAGAAAGAGTGAAATCTTTACCCAGAAAAAAGATTGCCGTAGCCTTTGGGCAGGATCCGTATACTATTGAGTCGCTGGCCCATTCGGTTAGTGAAGGCCTTGCTGAGGCCATTCTGATTGGAGATAAATCAGTTATAGAATCTGTTTGTTCAGAGAAAGGGGTTGATTCAAATTTATTTAAGATTCATCATAACCCTGATCCTGTCTCTTCCTGTACTTCTGCAGTAGCTATGGTTCGAAATGGGGATGCTGATGTAATAATGAAGGGTCTTGTTGGTACAGATAAGTTTTTAAAAGCTGTAATGGACAAAGAAAAGGGACTGCTTCCTCCGGGTAACATAATGAGCTATGTAGGAGCCCTGGATATTCCAAAATATGACAAGCTTTTATTTATTTCAGATCCTGCTGTAATTCCCTTTCCTGATATAAAACAAAAAACAGCGATGGTTAATTATTCGGTAAGAATGGCTAATAAACTTGGTATAGAGAATCCGAAAGTATCCCTTGTAAGCTGTACCGAAAAAGTTAATCCGGGGATACCAAATACACTGATTGATGCAGCAATATGTAAGATGAATGACCGTGGACAGATATCTGCTTGTGAAATAGATGGTCCTCTTGATATTTTCCTGTCCTGCGACAAGAATGCTGTAGATGTAAAAGGTGTTCCAACTCCAATAAACGGGGAAGCGGATATTCTTATTTTTCCAACCCTGGAAGCAAGTAATGTTTTTTATAAAGGACTTATGCTTTTTGCAGGGGCTGAACTTGCCGGTTTAATACAGGGTACTACAAAACCTGTTATTGTAATATCCCGCAGTGAAAGTGCCAAGTCAAAATTTTATTGTATAGCCCTGTCCTGTTTAATGGCCGATTCTTCGTAGAGACGCACGATCATGCGTCTCTACGAAGATATCTGTTTATATTTCTCATCTGAATGATCGTAATATGTTATCTGTGGTGAGGGCAGTTGTTTTGATATAGTATTTTCCAGATGCTTTAAAATTTGTTTCTTATCCATATTGTCCCTGTATTCACATATTCCAATAAACAGATTTTCCCTGTTGTTTTTATTGGAAAAAATACGATTTGCTGTTTTAATAGATGTTTCTGTATTGCTCCCTGGAAGAAGGATGTAGAAATTATCTTTTTCTGTTCTAAAGGGAACATCTTTTAGCAAATGTATTGATTCCGAAATTATTCTTCCTGTATTTAAGATATCTTCTGATATTTTATCCGGCATTTCTTCTGGGATATGGGAATTAAAGTTTAAAATATTAATATTAATAATACTGAATGGGGAATTTTCTCCAGAATATATAGAAATATAATGATCAAGATAAATAAATAATTGGTCCTTCCCCAGAAAACCGGTAAGAGTGTCAAATGATTTTGTAGCTTCCATCGGCTCTATGTTAATATTGGTTTTTTTATCTTTCAGCCGGAAAAAAGAATTACTTTCACTAACTGAATAAATTGGTTTGATACCCCTGGATTCTTCACTTCTAAAAAGTTGAGATATCCCTTTTTCGTAATTCCCCTGATCTGAAGATGTAATAAGCATATTAAGAATTGTCACAACTTTGTATGAAGAAATAATCAGCTCCGCATTTGTTAATTTTTTATTATCATTTTTTAAAAGTGATTTTAGCCTGAGGGAAACATGATTTTCAATTTCAAACCAGGTTTCATCCTGCGGATTTCTAATAGTTTCTATTGCCATGTCTCCTCTGCTAAAAATCTCCTGTACCATTTTCCCTAAAATAATACTAAGCTTATCCACAGATTTGTAAAGTTTCGGGATTGCTATTTTTGTTCGATGCTGTACAGTTCTGGGAAGATAAATTGATATATTAGGGCATATATATGTTTTTTTAATCCACAAAATATCCGATGCAATTCTATTAATGTATTCAGTTTCGTATGCATCACTTCCACGTTCTAAAAATCTGCAGTATTCATTTAAAGAACCAAGATAGTGCTTAAGAATAAGTTCATCAATATATAAATACCAGTTTTTTATTAATAGATCCATATCGTCCCTGAGATCCATAGTTTGCCCATCACTGTTTCTTAAAAAACCATATTCAATATTACTAAATCCATAAAACATATCTTTTAGCAATGCAATAAGAATTACTATTCTTTGAAGAGAATCTTCTGGAGAAATAAGGGCTCCATCATTGGGTAAATTTAAAATACTTTTATAGTAGGGATACATATCCGGGTTTTCTGATAATTTATCCCAGCCTGATCCTGGAAACATTTTATTAAGAAAATAAATTCCCTGTTGGATTCCCAGGTCCAGTCTATTATCTTTTTTAGGGGTTACTTCTTCAATTAAATCATCTTCTTCCTGATTATTTAAAACATCCTGTTTATCACTGTTTTTAAAATAAGTAATTAAATCATTTTTTTCCAGGTCAAGAAAATTAAGAATTTCATGACCCTTTAATTTAAACATAGTATTATAATCATAAACCTTTGAAGAAACAGACATTAGAAGAAGGGGATATAATCGATATTTAATAATTTTAAAAACATTATTAACTTCACTAATCCCTTTAGTATACGCTTTTCTTAATCTGTCTATTTTAAGATCTTTTTTAAATAAACCCGAAATAGACAGTTTATAAATATATCTGATTGCCCCTTCAATATCTTTTTTTTGATTTACTCTGGAAAGTTTAATAATAGGAGTGTAAAGTATTTTAATAAGGTCTGCACATAAATCCAGAGTTATATGTTTTGAGTCGTGTTTGAGATTCAAAATTTCTTCCTGAATGCTTTCAATGTCCCAGTCAGATATGGTATCGATTATAATCCAGTAAAATGGGTTTTCTTCCCTGTGAATATATTTCTTTGGAATATTTTTTGAGATTATTCTTACAGACTCTACAAGATTTTTTATAGATTTATAAAAATAATAATTGCTGCTATCAATTAGATTTGGGTTTATGTAATTTTTTTGTTTTGAAAGAAGATCAAATATTGCTTTAATTGTTTGTTTTGTTGT
>JALTGJ010000129.1 GCA_027077185.1 Spirochaetales bacterium
CAGCCGGCAGAGTTCCCGTTATTGCAGGAACAGGAAGCAATGCAACAAGTGAAGCTATACAGTTGTCACAACATGCAGAAAAATCAGGAGTAGATGCTGTACTTTTGGTTAATCCATACTATAATAAACCAACCCAGCAGGGTTTGTATCTGCATTTTAAAGCAATTGCGGATTCTATATCAATTCCATGTGTATTGTATAATATCCAGGGAAGATCCGGTGTAAATCTGGAAACAGAAACTCTTGCAAGGCTTGCTGCAGAGTGTACAAATATTACAACAGTAAAAGAAGCCTCCGGTAATCTACAGCAGATGAAGGATGTTATTGCAAGTACAGATTCAAATTTCCATGTTGTATCAGGGGATGATAATATGACATTAAGCCTGATAGAAGCTGGTGGAAAGGGAGTTATATCTGTTGCATCAAATTTAATACCGGATAAAATGGTAACTATGGTAAATCTTGCCCTTGCGGGTAAATTTGCAGAAGCCAGAGTAAAAGAAGCCCAGTTGGCTGATTTTTTTAAGACTATGTTTATAGAAACCAATCCAATTCCTATAAAAACAGCAATGGCAATGAGAGGCTGGTGTGAAGAAGTTTTTAGACTTCCAATGTGCGGCTTATCAAGCGAAGGGAAAAGAGCTAAACTCAAGGCAATTGTAGATAAGGCAGGAATCCCTATGGCGGTTAGATCATAGACACGTTGTCTCGATACATTTTGCCGGGGCAAAACACTCGACAACCAATCGCTTAGGTTGGAACCGCTGCCCGAGTGATTGTAAATTTATAGAAAAGCTCCTTTCCTACAGAAAATACATAGCAATTGTATCGAGGGAGAGGGGGAACACTAATTAATAGGAGCAGATTAAGTGGCAGAAATAAATAAAAACTATAATAAATTAGCAGCAGGATATCTTTTTCCTGAAATAGCAAGGAGAACAAGAGAATTCCAGAAAAGGCACCCTGATGTAATATTAAAAAAACTTGGTATAGGTAATACTACAGAAGTATTATCTCCTTCAGTTATAAATGGACTAAAAAAAGGCGTTGATAAACTTTCATCCACAAAAACTTATACGGGATATGGAGATGAGCAGGGTAAAACGGAACTGCGCAGGACTTTAGCTGAATACTATAAGAGCAATGGAGTAGAGTTAACACCGGAAGATTTTTTTATCAGTGATGGAGCTAAACCCGACTCAAGTAATATACAGTCCATCTTTTCATCTGAAAGTATTATTGCAGTCCAGGATCCGGCTTATCCTGTTTATGTTGACTCGAATGTTATAGCAGGCAGAACAGGGGTATATTCCAATGAAAAAAATGAATATGAAGAACTTGTTTATATGTCATGTACAGAAA
>JALTGJ010000130.1 GCA_027077185.1 Spirochaetales bacterium
TTTCTGCCAGGTAAAAATCATGGGCAATATAGCTCTCTATAGACTGAACCAGACCTCTGTTTTTTGTCCATATTACCTGGCATTTTTCTGTACCGCCCAGAGCTCCTGTAATACACATTTCGGAATCTACAACACAGTCCAGTGTTCTTCCCAGTTTTTCGACTGGCCCCATGTTCTCTATATCGTGATTGTAAGTTTCTCCCAAATCAAGTTTATCTTTTCCATAAATCAGTGTAAGAACCCTTACTCCCCGGTCACTGGCAGCTTTCAGCCTTTTTATAATTAGAGGTAACTCCTCGGACCATATACCTATGTAGATAGTATTTTTAGCCTGATTTATAATATTACCTGCCATTTCAAAAGATTTTTCTTTGTTCGGCAAATTCCAGACAGGATCAAAGTCCGGGACAAAGTTTATCTTTTTTAATCTTTTTTCAAGTTCTTCTGTAAATTGATTATATTCTCTGCGGAGTTTATCAACCAGGTCATCCGGGGACAGCGGGCTGAACAGTTCCGGTTTTATTCCAGTAGATACTGCTACTCCTCGTTTAATTAATCTTCTGGTTATATCATATACCCTTGAATGGGGAACACCGGAGTTCTGGGATATTGTATATGCACTTACCGGGTGCTGATTAAGGAGTGCAATATATACCTTTGCCTCATATTCAGTAAACCCCATTTCTTTAAAATAGGAGAGAGTCTCTTCCAGATTAGTTTTCATAGTACCTTCCTTGTATCGGATTTAGTATTGGTTATAGGTTAAGTTGAATTGATATTGCCTTAGCAATATTATTCAGCTCCCTGGAAGAGATATCTCCATCCATTTTAATAAGTCGTTTTTTGCTTACTGTGGTAAGTTGATCTGCCATTGCTTTGGAAGTTTTATTATTAAATGTTACATATGCTTCACTGGGGTACAGTTTACTGGTATTACTTGTTAGAGGTATAACCTGAACTCTGTTTAGAAACTTATTTGAAGCATCGTTGCTAATAATTACTGCCGGTCGTTTCTTACGAATTTCTCCACCAACAGATGGATCGAAGTTTACCCACCAAATTTCACCTCTTTTCATTATAATTGTCTCCGAAAGTTCCCTCTGTCCACTCTTCGGCTTCATATTCTCTTTCTGTTTCTGCTGCCATCTCTGCATATGCAGTGTACATATCTTTTTTGACAACGTGGGGACGTACCAGGTCTTCAATAAAATTGCTTATTTTTCGGGGTCCAATAACAGAACGTAAACCGTTGTAGACTTCTTCATCCATTGTTAATGTGAGTTTTTTTTGCATCCTATACCTCTTTGTAGATAAGATGGGCGAAATAATATACCTTTGCTATACGTGTAATATACGTGTAAC
>JALTGJ010000131.1 GCA_027077185.1 Spirochaetales bacterium
TCATAATGTCTCACTCCTTAATTTTTAGTTTCAGATACTGGTAAAAGCCCTGCATCTATCCTTAAAATATTCTGATCTTCTTTAATTCTAAGAGTAAAAATTTTACTGTAATAGTCACTATGTTTTATCCGGAATTTATATACTGAATCTGTATACAAAGTTTCAGAATCTGTAAGTTCTTTCCAGGCTCCATTTTTACTTATGGAAAGATTATATCCGTCCCTTATTTTGACTCCGGTTATAATATTTCTAATATTAATTGTGTAGGAAATTGGGAACTTTGAAATTCCATTTTGCCCTGAATGTATAATAATTGGATCAGAAATGAATAGGTCAATTTTTTTAGTTTTATCGGTAATAACAATAAATGAACTCCAGTATAATTCATCTTCTATTTCAACTTTTGCTCTGTAGGATCCATCCTGAAGATAAACCGGTAGAGAGTGGAAGGTATAGCTATGGTCTTTGTTCTTATTCTTTATTTTTCTAAAAAATATTTTTTTATTCCATATCTTTGGAATTAAGTCATTATCATCTTCAAATATTTCAGTATTAATGAATATTTTATTTGATGGTTGTATTGTTCCATCAGCTGTAACATCAAAAACTACAGGGCTATAGTTTTTACTCCTGAAAATTCCATTTTGATATCCTGTAAAATAACAAAATAAGCCTGAAAGTAAAAGGATGATCCCTGCAAATACAGTCAGTATAATTTTAAGGAAAAACCTTCCCTTTCTTTTATACTTTGGTTTCCAGCCTTCTTTCCCTTCTGCTAAATTTGCAACAATATTAGATAGTTCAGTTTTATCATAGCCCTTTAGAAAATGTTTTAGATCTCTTATAACCGGAACCAGATTTTGGTATCTGCGTTCAGAACCTGCTTTCATTGATTTTTTAATAAAACGAAGAAGAACAGGATGAATATGAGGGTTAAACTTACGGGGATTGGGATATTTTCCTTTTTGTATTTTGAGAACAAGCTCAGGACTAAAGCCTCCTGGGAATGGTTTCTTTCCGGTAAGCATTTCATATACCAGAACACCTAAGGAATAAACATCAGCTCTAATATCAACATTTTTGGTATTACTAAACTGTTCCGGTGCCATATACCCAGGTGTTCCAAGGGTCATTCCTTCCCTTGTAAGCCCTTCCTCAGAATCTCCATCCGAAACGGCAATACCAAAATCAACAAGCTTAACTTCTCCTGTTTTTGACAATAGAAGGTTTGCAGGTTTTATGTCTCTGTGAACCACCTTTTTCTCGTGAGCATAAAAAAGTGACTGGGCTGCATGATATAGAATATATCCGGCTACACCATTGTCCAGGTAACGTTGTTTTTTTATAATACTGTCCAGTGCA
>JALTGJ010000132.1 GCA_027077185.1 Spirochaetales bacterium
GGAAATGGAATACCTGTACGGCTGTTAAATCCGAAAGATACTATCTTATTATAAAAATCTTCTTTTGATACAGTGTCTGATGCATATGCTGCACCTGCATTGCTTGAGTATTTGATAATATTTGCTACACTTATATCTCCGTAGGTACCAAGATCATTTATTCTTACCAGTTCATCAGGAAACTGGTGTTCATAAAAGCCTCCTGCATAGAAACGGCTTTTTGTAGTAATTCCCCCAATTTCCAGCTCTGAAGACAGGGAGAAAACTTTAAATACAGATCCTGGTTCATAAGCATAGGTCGCAGGAAGGTTATTCTTTTCTTCTTCACTTGCCTGTCCAAAAGTGTTTGGGTTGTAGTCAGGCATAGAAACCCAGCTAAGAAAATCACCGGTTTTAGCATCCATTGTTAATATAATTACCGAAGAGGCTTTATAATCCCTGTAAGCTTTTTCTGCCAGTTTTTTGGAAAAGTACTGAATATTAAGATCTATAGTTAAAAAAAGTTGATTGCCATATACAATTTCTTCATCTGAACTGGGTTTTGGGGATAAAATATCGTTATAACTTAGTTCAATACCGTCAAGACCGGTATTGTCTATCCCTGTAAATCCTGTAATATGAGATGTTAAATTCTTTTCAGGATAGTTTCGTCCATATTCCGGTTCCAGAGATATTCCAGGCAGTTTATTGGTGGAAATAAGATTTTTTATTTGATCACTCTCCGTAGCAGATATTTTCCTTTTTATATATAAAAATCCGGTATTATTGTTAAATTTCTTTAGAAGATAATCCCTGTCAATGTTTAATGCTTCTGAAAGTAACCCTGCAGTGTTTTCTTTTTCCAATACATTCGGCATCCAGGCTGTAACTGAATCCATCTGGGTTTGGATAGCCAGTATTCTGCCATTTCGATCCAGAATCGGACCTCTTTCTACAATCTGGGTTGGACCGTTTACTCTTGATGGAGGAATAGGGGAGATTAGCATTATATCAATATACTTCCATATAATTAAAAGTACAAAAATAGAAGTAATAATTGAAAATACTGTAAATCTGCTTGTTTTTGCAGGCATTATCCCCTCTGGATTTATGGCTCTGTTTTTTATGCTCATTTATAGTAATATCATGAACAGAAATTGTCGATACATAGAATACATTATGATAAACTTAAACACAAGACAACATATTATTACCCGAAAAAGAAAAATAAAGAATAAAGCAAGGTTATTTAATCCTGCAGGCCTGAATAAAATTTACTTAGGCAGTATTAGTGCATTAAAAAAAATGGATATACGATCCAGAATGCTGCTTGCATTTTCTGCTTTATTGATAATTTCAGCAATAAGCTTTTCACTAATTGAATTTATTAATAAAAAAGTATTAAGAGATGATGCGTTTACTCTTGTAACTGATAATCTACCAATTGCAAATTCCATGCTTAGTTATGCAAGTTCTGAATTTTCGGGGATGGGATCCGGTATGCCCAATATCCAGGAGAGTGCTATTATAAGTACAGTATCATCAACTGATTATGAGGTAAAACCCGGGGATACCCTGTCAGAAATTTCAAAAGCCTATAATATTAATGTCGGAACACTTATAAGTTATAATAAAATTAAAGATGTTAGAAGAATTTGGGCCGGGGCAAAATTAAAAATACCGGATACTAACGGGCTGCCTTATATAGTTAAAAAAGGGGATTCTCTGGAATCTATTGCAGCCGATCATAATATACCTCTAAATAATATACTTGATGCAAACAATCTGGATTCAGAACTTATTTCAGTTGGTGATGAATTATTTATTCCAGGAGCAAAAATTAGTGATTACGACTATAAAAAAGCAACAGGTACTCTGTTTCTGTATCCTACCAATGGAAGATTAACCTCTCCCTTTGGTTACCGCACCGATCCATTTACCGGAGTTAGAAGAATGCATTATGGTTTGGATTTGGCAAATCGTATTGGTACACCGGTAAAAGCGACTATGGCTGGTACAGTAATAGTTATAGGCCATCAGCCCCAGGGCTATGGAAATTATATTGTTATAAGGCATGAACGGGGCTATCAGTCTTTGTATGGACATCTGAGTAAGATTCTTGTTAGAAAGGGACAGAGAGTCGGTCAGGGACAGAGAATAGGGGAGATGGGTAGTACTGGACGAAGTACCGGGCCGCATCTTCACTTCTCGCTGTATAAGAATAATGTACCTGTAGATCCATTAAGGGGCTATCTTTACAGGTAAAAGACGGAGACGGGAAAGAAAGGGAGACGGGAGGAAGGAGAATGGAAGAATAGTGGATCTTCCAGAGTTTATCGCCTCTATTTCCTCCAGTCTCCCTTCTCCTGTTTCCGGTCTCCTTTTCTCCTGTTTCCTTCTTTATCTTCCATGACAGTGCTTGTATTTCCTTCCGCTGCCGCAGGGGCAGGGATCGTTCCTTCCTACTTTTGGAGTTGTTCTTTTTACCTGAGCATTTTCGGGGGTGGATGCAGAATTCGCCGATTGCTTACCACCGCCTCCAAACTGGCTTACTCCGCTATGACTTTCTGTTGCACCTTTTGTTCTCAAAGCTCTGTATCTTTCGGCAGGTGCTTCAGATATTTGTACTTTCGAAATAGTTTTTGCTATAGTTGTTTTTATTTCAAATAAAAGCCTGTCAAAAATATCAAAACCTTCAAGTTTGTACTCCAGTAGAGGGTTCTTTTGTGCATAGGTTCTTAAATAAACTGCTTCTCTAAGTTCTTCCAGGGATTCAAGGTGCTCCTGCCATTTGTTATCAATATTTTTGAGGTACTGATATTTAATAAAATCATTAAACTGTTTTTTTCCTACCCTGTCAATTTTGTCCTTTAATTCTCTTTCCAGTGTATCAGTTATTCTTTTAATTAATGTATCTCTGGAAAAATCTTTAAGCTGATCATGAGTAAATTCTTCTGAATACAGAAATGATTCCCTCAAATCGGAATTCAAAGCTGTTGTATTAATATTGGAATTATCATTATTCACAAAATAGGGTGAAACTATATCAACTACAAGATCCTTATTTGTGTCAGTTACTCTCTGAAACAATTCCTGATCTTCCAGAATACTGTTCCTCTGGTTATAAATAAAAGTTCGCTGTTCATTTAAAACATCATCATACTCAAGAAGATGTTTCCTTATTTCATAATTACGTTCCTCAACTCTATTTTGAGCTCTTTCGATAGCTTTGTTAATGAGTGAATGATGAAGTGGTTCCCCTGTATTCATCCCTGCTCTTGACATGAGTGATCTTAGACTGTCTCTTGCAAAAAGCCTCATTAGTTCGTCATCAAGGGAAAGAAAGAAGCGGGAAGTACCAGGATCCCCCTGTCTTCCTGAACGCCCTCTTAACTGATTATCAATTCGTCTGGATTCATGCCTTTCTGTTCCAAGGATATACAGTCCTCCAAGTTCCTTTACCTCTTCATAATCTTTTCGCCAGTTTTTATATTCCAGGGCATATGCAGCTTTAAATTCTTCAGGACTTGCCTTTGTACCGCATTTTTTTCTTGCTCTGAAGTCCGGATTTCCTCCAAGTTTTATATCTGTTCCACGGCCTGCCATGTTTGTTGCAATGGTAATGGATCGTTTTGCCCCTGCTTCGGAAATTATGTGTGCTTCTCTTTCATGGTTTTTTGCATTAAGAACTTCATGTTTTATGCCCCTTCTTGAAAGGAGTTTTGAGATATGTTCGGATTTTTCGATGGATACAGTTCCAACAAGGACAGGCTGGCCTCTTTTGTACTGTACTTCAATCTCATCACAAATTGCTTTGTATTTAAATTCTTCAGTAAGGTATATTACATCGTTCTTATCTATTCTGGCTAAAGGCCTGTTAGTGGGAACTACAACTACATCAAGGCCGTATATTTTCCCAAATTCACGGGCTTCTGTATCGGCTGTTCCTGTCATACCTGAAATTTTGGTGTACATTCTAAAAAAGTTCTGAAAGGTTATTGTAGCAAGGGTTCTGTTTCTTCTGGCAATACGTATACCTTCCTTTGCTTCTATTGCCTGATGAAGGCCTTCCGAATATCTTCTTCCATGAAGTATTCTTCCAGTAAATTCATCTACAATTTCAACAATTCCATCCTGAACCACATAGTCAACATCAATCTGAAAAAGGTGATGGGCCTTCATTGCCTGGGTAAAGTAGTGGACAAATTCAAAATTTTCATCTTTATACAGAGATTCTGTAATCAGACCTGCCTGTATCAGCAGCTCTTCAATTCTGTTCATACCCTTTTCTGTAAAGGTAATCTTTTTTGATTTTTCGTCTATCTGAAAATCTCCATCACTTATTTCAGGATATTCACCTGTTTCAGGATCTTTGCTGCATTCTTCTAATTTTGATACAAGTTTATTTACGTCTGAGAATTTTCTTGTGTTGTCCTCTGCCTGGCCTGATATTATAAGAGGAGTTCTTGCTTCATCAATTAAGATCGAATCTATTTCATCAATTATACAGTAGTTATGGTTTTTCTGTACTCTTCCCTCGTTTGACCACCTCATGTTATCTCTTAAATAATCAAATCCAAACTCATTATTGGTTCCATAGGTTATATCGCATTCATATCCCTTTTGCCGTGCTTCATTATCCATATTGGAAATTATATTTCCAACGCTTATACCAAGCATGGCAAATACAGGTTTCATCCATTCAGAATCTCTTTCTGCAAGATAGTCATTAACGGTTACAACATGAACTCCAAGGCCGGATAATGAATTTAGATATGCAGCGGGTACACTGGAAAGTGTTTTACCTTCACCTGTTTTCATTTCCATTATTCTTCCCTGATGCAGGGCTATTCCACCCATTAGCTGTACGTCATAAGGGCGCTCCCCCAGTGTTCTTCTGGATGCCTCTCTTGCAAGAGCAAATGCCTCTGGAAGCAATTTATCAAGACTATCACCTTTGTTATGGCGTTCCTTGAGTAATTCTGTTTGTTTGGAGAAATCCCCGTCTGAGAGACCCAAAGCCCAGGCTTCCAGTTCATTTATTTTATGTACCAGAGGAAGTAGTTCTTTTATATCTTTTTCCTGTTTAGATCCAAAAATTGCATTAAAAATTGCTGACATTGGTGCCTGTCCTTGTGTAAGAATAATAATCCTTAATATACTGCTCTTTACTGGAGGAATTCAATAGATATACGAAATAAGACCAGCATTTTATTCCCGGGAAATCAAGCTGTTAGATTGGGAGGCTATTACTGTTTCCAGGGAGTGCTTGTGGCCTCATTGCTGTTATGGTATGCTGGCAGTAACTAATTGCTTCAGGTCAGATTTGTCAGGGTATTATTATGGTTACATAAAAAGTTTTACCCGGTTTTTCTGTAATATCTATAATGGAGAAAATAATATTAATAATGAAAAGAAAAATATTTGGACTGCCTTTTACTTTTACCTTATTTTATTTATTAGTTTCTCTTTTCTCCTGTAATACAGGGAATAACATGGAAAGACATTTGTTGTTTAATTTGTCTCTGGGGAAAGGTGAGGATCAGCTTGATCTTATACAAATGTCGAATATTCCCTTTAATAAAAAAACCAGAATTGTTATGAGGGATGGTCTTATATTTATTGCTAATGGTAATTCCAATAAAGTGATGGAATTTAATTCTTTTGGGGATATTCTTTCCCTCTACTATAATCCTAAAGAAAACCCCAGGCCTGTTCTTTTGTCCGATGTTTCCGGGGGAGGCGGGTATTCAAACAGGAATGCCTATGCCTTTAACTTTAGAAATACCGGTGAAATTGCTGTTACTGGCAAAGGACATCTGTTTGTTGAAGATTCCGTTCCCGATAACCGCCTTGATTATGATAAGGATACGGAAAGTATTCTAAGCAGAATTGTACTTCAATTTGACGGAGAAGGAAATTTTATTAACTTTTTGGGAAGAGAAGGTATAGGTGGAACTCCATTTCCTTATATAGAATCAATTAAAGTTAATAATAAGGATGAGATAATAATTGTAACAAGGATAATAAAAAAATGGATTATTTACTGGTTTACAGAAGACGGATCTCTTAAGTTTACAATTAATATACCTATTAATGATCTTCCTGTTCCTTCTGAAGGTAATTATATCCCTTCTCTCGAAACTATAGTTCCTGATCAGAATAGAAATTTACTGTATTTAAAAATAAATTATTATAATAAAGCTGACAACAGTCTTGATTATACAGATTCCTACCTTTGGACATTGGATCTAAATAAGAATAAGTATAGCAATTCAATTAGTATTCCTGATCTGGATGCTTCCAGAAGTGATGATATTTCAGGATTCTTAGGTGTAAACAGTGCAGGTAATTTTTTCTTTCTTTCCCACCTTTCGGATAATACTTTTCAGATAATGGTTCTTAATGATACGGGTTCAGTAATTACCAGGAAGAATTTAACAATGATGGATAATGAAATATCCTATAGAGATATTTATCTTGATTCCAGTGGACTACTGGTTGCCCTTTTAGGTAAGTATGATACTGTTGAGATTGTATGGTGGAGAAGTGATCAGCTTCCGGGAGTTCAGGATGAAGATAGTCAGCCCTAGCAAAATGTCAGAAATTGACAGACAGTCCATAGAGTCCTATGGGATACCGGGACTTATTCTTATGGAAAATGCCGGAATTAAATGCTGGAAACACATAAAGGAAGAATTAAACGAAGTTAAGTTACATGATACTAATTTTTTAATTATTGCAGGGACAGGAAATAATGGAAGTGACTCTTTTGTAATAGCCAGGCATGCATGGCTGGAGGGTATTCGTAAAATAGATATTATATTTACAGGAGACAGCAGTAATACCGAAAATAATATTCACAGGAGTATATGTGAAAATCTCGGTATACCTGTTTTACAGTATAAAAATAATAAAAAAATAAAACAACTTATTCAAACAGCAAATATAATAATTGATGGAATTACCGGTACCGGTTTGCATGGAGCTCTCTATGGATCTTCGAAGGAACTTGTTGTACTGATTAATTTAAACAGGGGAGTAAAATTTTCTTTAGATATTCCAAGTGGTCTTGGTGAAGAGTTTAAAACAGATTTTCCGGTAATTAAAGCAGATATAACATTAACAATTGGTCTTCCCAAAACTATACTTTATTACCCTTCAATGAGAATTTTTGCAGGGAAAATCATTGCAGTAAAAATAGGGTTTCCCCCGGAACTGTTGGAGAATCCTACAGGTTCGGGAGATATTTATAGTTCAGAAAATTTACAGTTACCGGATATTCCTCTTTGGGCTTATAAAGGATTAAGAGGTCATACTGCTGTATTTGCTGGTGCATGTGGTACTTCAGGTGCCGCTTTCCTTTCTGCTACAGCTGCAGGCAGATCCCGTTCGGGGCTTGTGACCTTATTTACGGACAGTGATATTTATACTGCCCTTTCTTCTAAAGTATCATCAGTTATGGTGTCAGAACTTAGATCAGAGAATCCTGATTTAAGTGCATATACTTCCCTGCTTGCAGGACCAGGCTGGGGAACTAATAACAGATCAGGACTTCTTTTATGGTTGTTTGAAAGTAAAATTAATGGCGTTCTTGATGCAGATGGCTTAAGAGTTCTTTCAGAGGTAGATTCAAAGTTCGTAAAGACACCGGGATTACTTAATGGGAACTGGGTATTTACCCCTCATCCTGGAGAATTTGAAGTTATCTCTGGTATTGAAAAGGAAAAATTCCTTTTGTCTCCCCTTCCTGAGCTAAAGAAAGCTGCAGTAAAATACGGTGCAGTAATAGTATTAAAAAGTCATGTAACATTTATAGTAACTCCGGAAGGCAGGTATACTGTTGTTGATGGTATGAATGCTTCTCTGGGTACTGGTGGTTCCGGTGATATTCTGGCCGGAATTATAGCCGGATTTGTGGCTCAGGGTATGGAACCCTATAAGTCTGCTGTTATGGCAGTTATTCTCCACCAAAAGATTGGAAAGGTATGCTTTAGAGAGAAGGGATGGTTTCTTGCAGAAGATCTATTACCGTACATTTCCAGTGAGCTTAAAAATACGGAGATTTTATGACTGATAAAAATTCTTTCAACCCTGAGTATAATTATCATTTTGACAGGGATGAATACGAGAAAAGCAGGTTTACTGAGCCACGTAAATATAAAGGGGGACCTTTTAAAAACAATAAAACTTTATTAATTACATTACTGGATATTGCTGTAATTGTTCTAATAATGCTGGTTGTTATTCCTTTTGTTGGAAAATCATATGAGATTAAGAATTTTAATGGATACAGTTTAACGCTAAGTCAGTATTATAGTGGAAATAATATATATCTTAATCTTTCAATACGGAATAAAGCAAAGGATAAAAGTGATGGTGCTAATTTAACTAAAATAGAGTTTTCACTGTCAAACAACAGTAAAAGTATTTACATTAACGATCTGCTCCCTCTTCCTGGTGAGACCCTGAGCTATAGAACTAAATTTTTAGATGACGGTTCAGAAATGGGAAGTGCAGAAGTTACTATTGGTGATAAAATAAAAGGTTTAAAAGTTAAATTAAAAAGGGAATAGCTTCTATTGGAGGTTTGTGTGGTGTTTATTGAATTGGCTTGTTTTTGGCTTTTTTCGCCAGTTCTACTGCTCTGTATTCGAGAAGAAGTTTTTTTGACATAGTAAATGAGATATAACGTAAAAAGCTCTATTGACCTCTGGTTTAGTTTTGATTATGTTTTAAGAAAGGTTGGAGTTATTATGGTACAATTTTATTTTTTATCAGTTTGTTTTAATGTGTTTGCCGGTTTGGTGCTTGCTGCACCTCATTTTTCAGAGAAGTTTCCTTCTTTGATGGGTTCCCGTGAGTTTGTTTACAGTAAAAAAGGTATTCACATTGGATTAATTGCTTCACTTTTTTTATTAGGTGTATTAAAAATTATCAGTGTTTACAAAGGCGATATCATTATTGTAGGGGACTTATTGCCCTCCCTTACTCTTCTTGTATCCGGGCTTACCCTTCTTACTGAATATATGCGTGGTGATAGTGAAGATCCGGAGACCAAAGGATTTTTAAAGAAAATGGATAATATTTTTGTTAAAAATTCATCAATTATTGGTGTTGCAGCAGTAGTTTCCGGGGGACTCCATTTTCTATTTCCCGGAGTCCTTTTTTTATAAAATGATAATTTCCACAGCAGGGATAGTAATTAAAAACAATAAATTCCTATTGGCTCTGCGAAAGCCAGGAACTTCAATAGGAGAAAGCTGGGAATTCCCCGGTGGAAAAGCAGAACCAGACGAAAGTCCTGAAGATGCTTTAAGCCGGGAGTACAAAGAAGAACTTAATGTGGAAATAAAAGTAGGTAAAAGAATTTGCGGAGGAACGTTTACAAACCGGGGCAAAGAGTTTGAGATATTTGGGTATCTTGTGTCTCTCGTCTCAGAGAATCTGACCCTTTCGGAGCACAGCAGGACGGGGTGGTTCTCCTTAAAAGAAATGGCCGGACTTCAAATGGCCGGCTCTGATAAACAAATTGTTGAAACTCTTAAATATTTGTACCCGCTGGAATAATACCATTTTTTGGTATTATTATAATTCCGTCCACAATCCAGTAGTTTCCATATTCACCGTCTTTTCGCTCTCTGTGATCTACTCCTATACGGCATCCATCACCAATTCTTGCATTAACATCTATAATTGATCTTTTTATCATAGTCCCCCTTCCAATACCAAGATTTGGAAGACCTGTTTTATTGTTTTTAAATTTCTCAGATTCATTTTCATAAAATGTTGCACCCATACAATATACACTGTCAAGATTTGCACCTGATTCGATTATTGTTCGTATACCTATAACTGAATTAACAATAGAGGCATTTGTAATTATACTTCCTTCTGCTGCAAGTGATTGGGATATCGTGCAGAAATTCATTTTTGTAGCTGGTAGATGTCTTCGGTGAGTATAAATTGGACGGTGTTCATCATAAAAATTAAATTTTGGAGTAAGTGATGCTATATCCAGATTTGATTCAAAAAATGACTTTATTGTTCCAATATCCTCCCAAAAACCTGTAAATGGATATACATTAACATGACGTTCTGTTATAGCATCAGGGATTATATCTTTTCCAAAATCCACAAAATCATTATCCAGGAGTTCTTCCATGGCTTTTGCAGTAAACACATAGATACCCATAGATGCCATAAAATCTTCTTCAGGATTTACATTATTCATGCCCTTAAGAAGTGACTGGTCAAATTTAAGATTTGAAATATCCATATCAGCTGCAGGTTTTTCAAGAAAAGATATAGCTTTCCCGGTATTATCACATTGCACAATTCCTAGTCCTTCAGCATCTTTTCTTGTAACAGGAGTAGAGGCAATTGTAACATCCGCACCACTTTTAATATGATTATCTATCATCTCCTGAATATCCATTCTGTACAGCTGATCACCTGATAGAATTACATAATAATCGGGATGCTGGCCTCGAAAATGATTCATATTTTTTCTTACTGCATCTGCTGTTCCCTCATACCAGCTTGTTGTTTCAAAAGTTTGTTCTGCTGCGAGAATTTCAACGAAACCCTGGGTAAAAACATCAAAAATATAGGTATTTGAAATATGATTATGGAGAGATGCTGTATTAAATTGAGTGAGTATGTATATTTGTTTCAAGTCTGAATTGATGCAGTTTGAAATAGGAATATCAACCAGTCTGTATTTTCCACCAAAAGGTACGGCTGGTTTTGCTCTTTCTTTTGTAAGAGGAAAGAGTCTTGTTCCTTTACCGCCTCCTAAGACTATTGCTAAAGTTTTCTCCATTTAACACTCCTTTATAAATAGATTAAATCAGATATACCCATGGGTCAAGAAAAATAATATGTATTATATAAATATGGTAAGTTTGTTTATGTTTGAAAATGTTTAAAAATGTTTGATATAACTTGACTTATATAATAAAACGAACTAATATAAACATATGGAGCTATTATGAGTAATAATCTAATACCTGCAAAGCGTCACAAAAAGATATTGGAAATACTCAGTTCAGAGGGTTCTGTCAGGGTTGATGACCTCACTCAGCTTTTTCTTGTATCAGATATGACCATACGAAGGGATCTGGATATTCTCGAAAAAAAGGGAAGGCTGGAAAGAACTCACGGGGGTGCAATAAAAATTCATTATGTAATGGGAGAATCTCTTTATAGCGAAAAAAATCAGGCAAATCGATCTTCCAAGGAAGCTATAGGCCGGAAAACAGCGCAGCTTATTGAGGATGGAGAGACTGTTTTTATAAATGGAGGCTCTACAACACGACAGGTAATTCTGCATTTGGCATATCGTAAGGAAGTTCATGTTGTTACCAATAATATTGCGGCAGCACTGTCTTTGCCTGAAGATTCCGATCTTGATTTAATTCTGGTTGGAGGGCAGTTTAGACGACAGTCAGGATGTACGGTAGGTGATTTTGCCCTTCGTGTGCTGGATGAAATAATGCCGACAAGGGCTGTGATAGGTGCTGATGGAATTAGTCTTAAGTCTGGAATAACTTCTCCAAATCCACAGGAAGCTGCATTAACACGATGGATGATCGAACGTACAAGAGGTCAGATAATACTTGTTGCTGATTACAAAAAAATTGCAAGAGTAACCAGCTTTTTTACATCTCCACTTGATCTGGTAGATATTCTGGTAACTGATCAAATACCTGATACAAATGTTTGTCCTGATTTTGAAGAAGCTGGAATAAAAATAATTCCGGCTTTAAGTAATAATAAACAAATATAAGGAGTTTAATTATGGGATATGCTGATGCATATGAGGGATATGAGTGGGTAGAGTTTGATTTACTGGAAAATTTTATGAAAAATTGTCTTGTTTCGGCCGGAATTTCTGAACAGGATTCAGATATTATTAGTGATGTACTTATAGAATCAGATAAAAGAGGTATTGATTCTCATGGTATTGGACGGTTGAAACCAATCTATCTGGATAGAATAGACTGGGGAATATTAAATCCGGTAACCAAAATTGATGTTATTAAAGAGACTGAAACTACTGCTGTTCTTGATGGTAATAATGGTATGGGGCATGTTATTTCTAAAAAAGCTATGGATATGGCTATAGAAAAAGCAAAGAAGTATGGAATGGGTATGGTTGCTGTCCGCAATTCCACACATTATGGAATTGCCGGATACTGGGCTTCTATGGCCTCAGACGCCGGAATGATAGGAATAACCGGAACAAATGCCCGCCCCTCAATTGCTCCAACCCATGGTGTGGAAAATATGCTTGGAACCAATCCTCTTACCATCGCTTTTCCGACAGATGAGGAATTCCCTTTTATTCTTGATTGTGCCACTTCGGTTTCTCAAAGGGGAAAGATCGAAATGTATAATCGTGCAGGAAAGGAAATACCTCCAGGCTGGGTTATCAGCAGGGATGGTGAGACAAGAACCGATACTGAACAGATTCTGATTGATCTTACAAAGGGCAAGGCTGCATTGGCTCCCCTTGGCGGTCTTGGAGAGGAAACTGCAGGATTTAAGGGATACGGTTATGCAACGGTTGTAGAGGTTTTGTCAGCAGCGCTCCAGGGAGGGTCTTTTCTAAAGGATTTGAATGGTTTTGATAAAGAAGGGAATAGAATCCCTTATCCGCTGGGACATTTTTTTATTGCTATTAATATTGATAATTTTTTGGGGCTTCCAATTTTTAAGTCCATAGCAGGTACTATAATGAGAAATCTTAGGGAGTCAGAAAAAGCACCTGGTTCAGACCGTATTTGGACAGCTGGTGAAAAAGAATGGGATGCATGGAAATACAGAAAAGAACATGGTTGTCCAGTGCCTCCTGTATTGCAGAAACAGATGGTTGAACTGAGAGATCG
>JALTGJ010000133.1 GCA_027077185.1 Spirochaetales bacterium
TTATCAATTGATGGAGATACATATTATGGCAAAAGGATTTTCACTGGCAATTTATCCATGGGTTTATACAGCAAAAAAGACAGCAACAGATAAATGGAAAGAGGTATTTACTGAAAAGCCTCACAAAACTCCGGAAGAGGAAGCCTCTATGAATGAAGCTGAACTGGAAAAATTACATGCATCCAGAAACTCTTTTCCAGAACTTCCCCTGGTTAATTATACTACACAATACGGAATGGGCTGCTTCGAAGGAATGAAAGCCTATCCCCAAAAGGACGGATCTCTAAAAATATTCAGACCAGATGAAAATGCCGCAAGATTTGCAAGATCAATGCAGGGTCTGGGAATGCCTCCTTTTCCTACTGATATTTTTGTTAATGCAGGAAAGAAAGTTGTAAGAAAAAATATGGAAATAGGATTTTACCCTAAATACAATTCTGATTGGGAAAAAGATAATTTTATATTCGGAGAATCTGTATATCTCCGGCCATTTTCCTATTCTGAACCAGGAATAGGACTGGGAATAAGCCATGAACCATGGGTTGTTTTTGTATCAACTCCCGTTGGAGCCTACTTTAAACCGGGTAAATCGAAGGCAAGAATTTCCAAATGTATAAGAGCGACAAAGGGTGGTACAGGATGGATAAAATGTGATTCCAACTATGTTATTCCAATACTTGAAAAGAAAAAAGCTGAGGCTGACGGGTTTATGGAAACAATATTTCTTGATGCGGAAAAGCATGAATATGTAGAAGAAGGTTCATCCTGCAATATATTTTTTCTACTTAAAAACGGAACCCTTGTAACCCCGGAGCTGGAAGATACCATTCTGCCCGGAATTACAAGAAAAAGCCTGATAACACTTGCCCGGGATATGGGAGTTAAAACAGAAGAAAGGAAAATTTCAATAACTGAGGCAATGTCGGAAAGTAAAGAATGTTTTGTTACAGGAACCGCTGCGGGTCTTAGCTATATTGAATCTATAACCAAAGATGATAAAACTGCAGAATTCAATAACGGAAAAATGGGTGAATTATCTGAAACCCTGCTAAAAACCCTGAAAGGAATCCAATATGGGACGGTTGCAGATAAATTCGACTGGATGCACACCGTCTAATTTATACAAATTGTCCCGCTTATCGGCAAAACAAAATGTGATTTATTAAAACAACATGTAGGGGCAGTCCCAGGGATCGATTGATCGACCCTCTGTGGCTGCCCTCATAACAAAACGCATCCTGCACGAATACCACAACAAATACAATTATTATTTATCATTACGGATTTAAATATTTGGGAATATCCGGAAATATCTGCAGTTCATAGTCCGGAATAGGGTAAAGCAGCTTCCTTTGGTTTA
>JALTGJ010000134.1 GCA_027077185.1 Spirochaetales bacterium
GTCAATTAGACATACCTTTGTAGTAGTTGATCCCCCATCAATACCCAATATATATTCATGCCCTTCTTTTACTTTTTCAACGGATGATTCAAAGTAGGTTACCATGTCTGTAACCTGTTTCAGGTCATCGTAGCTTTCAAAACGAATTTTATTCGCCTTCATAAGATCTTTTGTTGCAGGAAGTATACTTCCGGACTCTTTTGCCAAAAATGCAGCTCCAAATGCTTCAAAATATGGTGCTTCTTCAGGTATAATAAAATCTATATCAGGTGCTTTTTCTTTAATAAACCTGACAATATGTCTGTTTTTAGTAGTTCCTCCTGTTAGAAGAACTCTTCCACTGTTAATTTTTGCCCTGTGCAGAAAATCAATTACCTTTGTGGCCATTACATCACTTAGTGAGACTACAATATCTTCTTTCGTAGCTTCATTTTTGTTTAATTTATGGGTGCAGTCACTTTTCATAAATACAGAACATCGGGCGGAAAGAGGATGAACGGTACTGCTGTCAGGAACAGATTCAACATCTTCCAATGTCATATCCATTCTTCCCAACTGCTGTTTAAAGAATTCTCCGGTACCTGAGGCGCACTTGCTGCCCGAAAAATTATTTACTATTTTATTGTCCTTATCTACAGTATATACAATAAGATCCTCTCCCCCCATTGTAACAACTGCATCAACATTTTCATTTAGCTGGGTAAGGGCAGACTCTATACACAGCGGCTCAATAACATTACTAATGTTAAAGAGGAATCGTCCTTCTGTACCTGTTACAAGGGATTTTAAGTTTGAAGGAAGGTTGTGGGATGAAAGTATTTCTTCTGTTGCTGCATAAAAATTGCCCTCATGGAGTACTACTTCGTTCCATTTAACCTTATTGTCTTCCAATAATACTATCTTTAAACTTGATGAACCTATGTTAATACCAAGGCTTTGCATAATAACCTCTCTTTTATTTATACATTATATATATACTCATGTATAATGTATATATTACAATATTATTTAAAAATAAATGTCTATAATTAATTCTGAAAAAAACAGCGAAATTTTTTATTTGCAATTTGGAACTGCTAATTATCATTAGCTGATTTCTCTATTTGTTTTGAATTTAATCCTTCAATAAACCAGTCAATTAGTTCTTCTGTTATTTTTTCGGGAGATATATCCCTATATCGTTCATCTAAAGTGGTCAACTTGAATGCACTGTTTAGCCAAACTGCACCTATAATTCCATTGGCAATTATTAATGGATTTAATGATTTAAACCTGCCGCTATTTTTTTGTTTTGCAAGATACCCTTCAAGTAAATCTGATACAGGTCTTAATATTTTAAAATATAATTCCTGCATTAGTTTGGGATCTCTACTAATTTCAGTTAGAAGGGAAGAAATTAAACTGCCATATTTATGCAGTATAAAGCTACGGTTTTCGATTATAAGCTTGAAATAAAGAGTAGGATCTTCGGGGGGGTCTTCTATAATAATTTTTTTAATTGGTTCCATTAGCATTTCTTCAAGTAATGCCAATAAAAGGTCATGTTTATTCTTAAAATAGTTGTAGATAGTTCCTTCACCTACCCCTGCTGCTTTGGCCACAAGTTTTGTCGTTGCTTTATGATATCCCTTTTCGCAAAAAACTTTTTCGGCGCCTTTAAGGATACTTGAACGGCGCAATTCGGAAACTGATTGCTGTAAATTTTTCTGTGCAATACTGTCTTTCACAAAATATCCTTTAAAGAAGTGAATTATTACTCAAAAAATGAGTGTGTACTCACAGTAATAATAAAATTTACTAAAGTCAATTACTAAACCATGTAATTTTTAATTATTTTCTAAGGACTGGTCCTCAATTTCTGCAAGTTCTTCCCATCGGGCAGTCATTTTTTCAATATTGCTGATAATTAATTTATATTTTCTATTATTTTTATCTATTTCAACCGGATTAATATTAGTCTTGCTGAAGAGTGCTTCAATTTTAATTTTTTCTGCTTCCAAAAGTTCAATTTTTTCTTCTAAATCAGAAAACTCCTGTTTTTCTTTATATGTTAATTTCTGTTTTATTTTGCCCGTAGAGACGCGATTTGAGGGATGTATAGCCGAGCAGCCAACTTGTTGGCGACCAGGCATCGCGTCTCTAGGGGTAATAGGTTGTGTCTTTGGATGAGATGCCTGATTTTCCTGATTAAAATCACGATATTCGCTATAGTTTCCCGTGAATCCTTTTATTCCACCCTTTCCATCGAATACAAACAAAAAATCTGTAGTTCGGTCTAAAAAAGCCCTGTCATGGGAAACTACAATTATAGTGCCTGAAAAGCTTAGGACATAATCTTCAAGGCGCATCATTGTATCAAGATCCAAATCGTTGGTAGGTTCATCCAATATTAAAAAATTGGGATTGGTAATAAGTGTTTTAATAAGATATAGTCTACGTTTCTCACCTCCCGAAAGCTTCGCAAGACCTGTTCTGTGTGTTCCAGACGGGAAATTAAACATTTCCAGAAATTTTGCTGCAGATGCTATTTTACTGTCTGCCATAGTAATCTGCTCTGCTGTCTCTTTAATGTATTCTAAAACAGTAAGATTTTCGGAAGCAGCCTTAGTTAAGTGCTTACTCAACTGATCATAATAGCCGAATTCTGTATTTAAGCCCTTATCAATTTTTCCAGTATCCGGAGATGTTTGTCCTGAGATTATATTTAGAAAAGTTGTTTTTCCTGATCCATTTGGACCAATTATTCCAATTCGCTCACCTTTTTTAAATTTATAGGTGAATGGTGATAAAACTGTTTCGTTATTATATGATTTGCTAATATCCCTTAATTCAAGAATTTTTTTACCCAGTCTTCTGTTTGAGGATGAAAAATCTGAACTTTCCTGTTCTTTTTGAACTTTTTTATCCATCAGGTCTTCTATTCTCATCTTTCTTTTTTTATCTTTACTTGCTCTGGCTTTTGGTCCTCTGCTTAGCCATTCAAGTTCTCTTCGAAGAATAGATTTTATTCTTGCCTGTTCATTTTGTTCTGTAGAAAGCCTGATTTCTCTGCGTTCAAGAAATGTTGAATAATTTCCGGGGTATTTATATATCCGACCTTTATCCAGTTCCATAATACCCGTACATACAGCATCCAGGAAATATCTGTCGTGAGTTACCATTATAAAACTGAAATTAGCTGATCCCAGGTATTTTTCCAGCCATTCAATTATTTCAATGTCCAGATGATTTGTTGGTTCATCAAGAATTAGAAGATTTGGTTTAGAGGCAAGGGCTCTGGCAAGGGCTGCTTTCTTTTTCATCCCTCCTGAAAGATTATCCATTAGTTGATCCGGATTATCTAATTTAAGTTCGCTTAAAAAGGATAGATAGTTATTTTCAATTTCCCATCCGTTTTCTTTATCCATCTGGTCGGTTAATTCTTGAAGTAGGGGCAAGGCATGCCTTGCTCCTACTTCAAGACATTTATGATATTCAGCAATCAGTTTTATAACAGGAGATTCTCCCCTATAAAGAAAATCTTTAACAGTAATTCCCTCAGGAATTACCGGCATCTGTTCCAGCATACTAATTCGTAAATTATTATTTTTTGAGATATTTCCATCATCACTTTCAAGTAAACCTGCTAAAATATGTAACAGTGTTGACTTGCCTGCACCATTTGGACCTATAAATCCTATTTTCTCTCCCTCATCAATTCCCATGGTTACATTCTGGAAAAGGGGGGTGTCGTTTACTGTTTTGGATAGATTTTCAATTGATATAAGGTTCATAGGGGATGATAATATCTTAAATAATTATTATTGGGAATATATAAAGTTATAAGCTTATTGATATCCTTATGCATTCTTAATATAATCTTCACTTAATGTGTTATATATCAAATTGAATGACCGAAAATTATAGTAATGATTATCGCACTTGTGTGAGGTTTATATATGGAAACAACTTTTAGAATTGCATTTATTAGTGGAAAGTTGGGAGATGTTGATGGTGTTTCTCTTGAAGTTGATAAATGGATTGAAGTTTTAAGCAGAGCCGGCCACACAATTTATACTATTGCAGGATACTATGCAAATACTGTTCAGGGTGTGGAGGAAGACAGGCAGTTTTTGCTGGAAAATCTCCGTTTCGATTCGACTCTCCAGAAACATTATGAAAAAATGATGTTTCCTTATATGACAAAAAAACCCAGTCATTTGACAAGTAGTACAAGAGATCTTGTTTTAGAAGAAATGATGGTTCAGGGCAGTGAACTTGGGGAAGATATTTTCCGCTATGTTCAGGATAATAATATAGATGTATTGATAGCTGAGAATACAAATGCTATGCCAATGACACTGCTTGGGGGAATAGCTGTTTATAATCTATTAACAGAGTATAAGACGGCAGTAATTTTTCATCATCATGATTTCTGGTGGGAAAGAAGCAGATTTAGCCAAAGCCGGATTGAGACTCTGTTAAATAGCATTATGCCCCCGGCGGATATAGGTTCAGAGCATGTTGTAATCTCTTCTTATTCAGCTCATATTCTAAGTTCGATTAAGCGAGTAATCCCTACAGTCATACCCAACTGTGAAAATTTTGAAAATGCAGTTGTCCTGGATAATTATAACAAGCATTTTAGGGAGGATCTTGGCTTTTTACCGGAGGATCTTCTTTTTGTTCAACCTACCCGCATAGTCCCGCGTAAAAGAATTGAAGATTCTGTCCGGCTTGTAGGTATGTTCTCCAGAAAATATCCGGAGTACCGGAACAGGATCAAGTTTATTGTTTCCCTGTACCAGGGAGATGAACTTGATGATTCCTACATTGATGGAATTAAGTCTCTGGCTTTAAGTGAGGGTGTTGATTTACACCTGATATCTGACAGGGTTTCATCTGTAAGAGGTCTCACTGAGAAGGGAGATCGTCTTTATACCAGTAGGGATGTTCTTGTAAATGCGGATCTTGCTTTTTATCTGCCTAAATGGGAGGGGTTCGGAAATGCTTATCTGGAAGCTGTATCCTGCAGGGTTCCTGTCGTCGTTTCTACCTACCTGGTCTACAAGACAGATATTAAGGGTGCCGGTTTTGATAATATCGAAATTAGAGATGAATATAACGAAGATGGTCTTTTAGATTTACCGGAATCTGTTCTTTCTGAAATGTATACCATACTAACTGATTCTAAAAAACGAACAGAAATGACTGATACTAATTTTAATACAGGTATGAGAGAATTCGGATATAAAATGTTGTCGGTAAAGTTAGGTAACTTGCTTGAATCCTATTCTGATGAAATAAGAGCCTCTCGTAGAAGGCTACAGAAGTCGAAAAAAAATTATGCCGTGTAGAGACGTCCACTTTGGGCGTCTCTACACTAAACCATTCCCTACATGGGTATTCATTCAAAATTTATTATGTTGCATTTGATCTGTATGAGGCATATTATTGATATATGGAAAGTATTAATAGTAAACAGTTTCAATCCCAGGCAAAAAGACAAAAACGAATTATTCAACTTGTTCAGAGGGACGGACATGTTAGGGTTCCTGATTTAAGTAAACTACTTAATGTTGCAGAAATAACAATTCGTCGGGATTTAGTGATACTTGAGAATAAGAGTCTTCTGGAGCGAACTCATGGAGGGGCAATATCCATAAGGCGAATTCATGAAGAAGTAAAATATAACAGCAGATCTGACCTCGAACTGGAAAATAAGGATAGTATTGCAAAATATGCCGCAGGACTGTTAGATGATGGTGATACAGTATTTATAAATGGCGGTTCGACTACATTTCATGTGTTTAGGTATATAAACAGGAAGAATATTAAGATTGTAACAACAAATGCAGCCTGTCTGAGCCAGGTAGATGAGTATCAGGGACTGGAGTTAACTGTTGCAGGCGGATTGTATACTCCCGGGTCAAATACCTTTAGCGGCGGTTTTACAAATGATATTTTAAATCAGGTAAATGCTACCAAGGCAATACTAGGTGTCCATGGAATTAGCTGTCGCTATGGATTGACGACACCAAGACAGCATGCTGCTGAGTCTACAAAAATTATGATCGACAGAACCAGAGGTGAGATAATAGTTATAGCTGACCACAGAAAGATAGGACTTGTTTCAGATTATGTTACTGCAAATGTTGATCGAATTTCTACTTTAATTACTGACTGGTTCCCTGATATTGATTACATAAGGGACTTTGAAGAGTTGGGAATAAAAGTAGTGCAGACAAACCCTCAGAAATAATATGTAAAAGAATTTATGTTTAAGGCAAACGAGCAGAAAAGTTATATGAATTGATAGGAAATGATCATATTTAATCTAAATTTAACGTAACTATGATAGAAAAAGAACAAAGTAAGATTGACAAGTGGAATAACCTGTGCTCTAATTAATATGTATAAAATTCTAAAAGGAGTGTGTATGAAAAGAACAACAATTATTTTTATGATTTTCATGATCTTTGTTGGCTCGCTTGCATGGGCTGCAGGAGGTAAGGAGGAAGGTGTTAAGATTACAGAACTTACTGAGCCTGTTACAATTCAGGTCTGGTATTCTCTGGGAGCTAAATACTCTGCTCCTCTTGGGGTTATTATTGATAAGTTTAATGCAATGCAGGATATGATTACAGTTGAGGGAGTATATCAGGGTGGGTATTCAACAACCCAGGAAAAGCTTCTTACAGCCTATGTTGCTGGAGATCCTCCTGTACTTGCACAGTTAGAGCAGGCATTGGTAGGTGCTTTTGTTGATAATGATGCTTTGGTTCCTTTAGATTCATTTATAAAAGCAGATAAGACCTATAATATAAAAGATTTTAATAAGGATATTACTCAGGGGGCAACATATAATAAAAAATTATACGGGTTGCCCATCAATGTAAGTACACCTGTTCTTTATATAAACAGAGATCTTTTTCGAAAGGCTGGTCTTGACCCTGATAAATATCCCACAACATGGGATGAAGCATATGATATTGCAAAAAAGATCAGTGATCTTGGCCCGGATATATATGGTATGCGAATTTATAATAGCGGATGGATAATTGACTCTCTTTTCCATCAATTTGGTGGATCAGTTTTTAATAAAGATAATACAAAGTGCCTTGTTAACTCAAGTGAGATAAAAAAGGCTATGGGCTTCTGGAAAAAAATGGTGGATGACGGTATTGCTGTTTATCAGGGAGGAAAAGACGGATCGACAATGGATGCCTCTGGTGTTGTTGGCATGGTTATGCGTTCAACCGGTTCTATTGCCTGGTTTAAAGACAATGTAACCTTTGACTGGGGGGTTGCACCATTTACTCTTGGGAAAACAAAAGCAGTTTCTCTTGGTGGCGGGAATATTTATATAGTAAAGAAAACTACCCCTGAAGAACAGTTTGCAGCATGGGAATTCCTTAAATATCTTACAAATACAGAAAACCAGGTGTACTGGTCAACCAATACAGGATATATGGTATCAAGAAAGAGTGCCAAGGAATCTCCTGAGATACAGGCAATCTTAAAGGCTGATCCAAGATACAATGTTACCTATGATCAGTTAAAGGATGCATTTGCAAGACCAACTGTAGAAGCATGGCCTGAAATTGAAGATTTAATTCAGGATGCTATGACAAAAATTATACTAGAAGGTGCAAGTGTTGATATTCTTGATCAAACAGCAAGTGATATAGACGAGCTTTTATAAATATTATCTATGCAATAATGAGCCGAGAGAAATTTCTTTCGGCTCAGTTTTTATTAGGAGTAATAATTGAAGTTAAAAAAGAAGCAAATAGACAATATTCAAGGGTGGCTTTTTATAACCCCCCCTCTTATCGTCTTTTCAGTATTTATTTTTATTCCGATGGGTGTGGCATTTTTTATCAGTCTGCAAAAATGGAATTTATTAAGTTCAATGAAGTTTGTCGGGTTTGCAAATTATATTAAAATGTTTTCTTCAGATCATTTTTGGAATTCAGTTATGGTTAGTTTACTCTATGTTGCCGGTACAGTTCCTGTAACAATAGTACTGGGATTAATTATTGCAATTATGCTGAATCAGGAGATCCATGGAGCCTCTTTTTACCGAATAATGATCTATTTGCCTGTTATTACCTCCATGGCAGCAGCTGCTATTGTTTTTCAATATTTATTTGAACCCAATATCGGCTTTTTTAATCATGTCCTTTCAATATTTAAGTTGCCGCCTATGCAGTGGCTGAATGATAGGCATCAGGCCTTGATTGCTGTAATTATTGTAGGAATATGGAAAAGAGTTGGTTACAATGCAATTATCATGCTTGCAGGGCTTCAGGCTATTCCAGGTTATTACTATGAGGCAGCAAAGATAGATGGGGCTTCCCGGTTTCAGATGATTCGTAATATTACAATTCCTCTTCTCTCGTCCGTAACATTCTTTGTAACTGTTATGCAGATAATTGCTTCGTTAAAGGTCTTTACGTCGATAGTTGTAATGACTGAAGGTGGCCCTGCCCGGGGTACGGATGTTCTTCCCTATTTTCTTTATAAGAATGCATTTCAATATCACAAAATGGGATATGCATCTGCAGCTGCTATTTTTCTTTTTACAATCATATTTATATTCACCCTACTGCAATTTAAGTTTGGTGAAAAAAAAGTTCATTATCAGTAGGGGATTTAAATGTCAAAACTAAAAAAGAAGAGTGGCTTATCATCTCGTATTACAATACTTGTATTGGAAGCTGTTTTGTTATTATTTGTTGTTATAATTAATGTTCCTTTTTTTTGGATGATTTCAACTTCATTTAAGTTTCCCTCTGAAGTACTGGCATATCCTCCTAAACTTTTTCCTTCCAGAATTAATTTGGATGGTTATAAATATATTTGGACCCTTGTTCCTTTTGCACGCTATTTCATAAATACACTTTTTGTTTCACTTTCTATTGCAATAAGTAAAATATTTCTTGCATCCCTTGCTGCATATTCATTTGCAAAGATACCATTTAAAGGGAAAAATACTGTGTTTTATATTTTCCTTGGAACAATGATGATCCCCATGGAAGTTATTATAATTCCCAACTATATAACGTTAAATATTATAGGTTGGCTTGATACATACTGGGCGCTCATTATACCCTTTGTTGTAGGCGCTTTTTCAATTTTCCTTCTTCGTCAGTTTTTTATGCAGATTCCCAGAGATCTTGACGATGCAGCAATTATAGATGGTTGTGGAAGAGTTAGATATCTTTTTACCATTATTTATCCCCTTTCCAAACCAGCTCTTCTTACAGTGGGTTTGTATGCATTTCTTGCTTCCTGGAATAGTTTCCTCTGGCCGCTTATTGTTACAAATAGCGATAAAATGAGGGTAATCCAGATCGCACTAAAAGCTCTGCAGGATTCATGGATGATAGATTGGACGTCCCTTACTGCTGCATCGGCAATAGCTACTGTACCTATTATTATTCTGTTTTTCTTTGTTCAAAAACAATTTCTGGAAGGGATTGCCATTACAGGGTTAAAGGGATAGTCATAAGCAATTATTTTTATAAATGAGCAGAAAAGTTATATGAATTGATAGGAAATGATCATATTTAATCTAAATTTAACGTAACTATGATAGAAAAAGAACAAACTAAGATTGACAAGTGGATTAACCTGTGCTTTAATTAATATATAAAATTCTAAAAGCCTGGTCGTTCACTTCGTTTTCTGTTCGGCCATGCAACCAAAGGAGAATAGAATGAAGAAAAGCTTGTTATTAGTACTTCTTTGCCTACTGTCTGTTTCCATGATTTTTGGGGCAGGTGCAAAGGAAGAACAAAAAAGTGTAGAAATTACAGGACCGGTTACAATTGAATTCTGGCATGCCATGGGTGGTGCGAGAATTGATCTGATCCAGGGTATTGTGGATGATTTTATGAAAGAAAATCCCAATATTACAGTTAAAGTTCAGTATACCGGTTCTTATGGTGATACTTTGAATAAAGTTAAGGCTGCTGCAAAAGCAGGAAATGCACCTGCTGTATTTCATTCCTTTGATGTTGGAACACTCCAGCTTGCACACAGTGGAATAATAACTCCAATAGGGGATATTGAAAAATGGGATCCAATTAATTGGGATGATTTTTTTGCACCTGTAAGATCGTATTATACTATTTCAGGTAAGCATTATTCCATGCCTTTTAATTCTTCAACACCTCTGTTGTATTATAATAAGACATTTTTTAAGAAAGCCGGACTTGATCCTGAAAAACCACCGGTAACATTTGATGAAGTTGTTGCAGTAAGCAAAAAGTTAAAAGCAGCACTTCCCGAACTGAAAGCACCAATTACATGGAACCTTCATAGCTGGTATTTTGAGCAGTTTAACTGCCTGGCAGATTCTCCACTTGTAAATGAGAACAATGGAAGAGAAGGTAATCTGCCAACAAAAGCAATTTTTAACAGTCCTGCAGCACAGCAAATTCTTGAATGGTGGACAGGAATGGAAAAAGACGGTTTATTTCTTGATGTTGGACCCGGCTGGGCAAATCACAGAGCCGCATTTGGTGCAGGTGAAGTTGCAATGGTAATGTCTTCCTCTTCTGATGTGAATCAGCTTACCGGTTTACTTAAAGAAAAGGGATGGGAAATGGGTACAGGATATATACCAAGACCAGCCGGAGCAAAGGGTGGTGTAGCTATTGGTGGTGGAAGTTTATGGATTTCCAATGGTAAAAGCGACCAGGAATTACTGGCTGCACTTAAGCTTGTTAAATATATTTCCAGTGATGGGCCTCAGATGGCATGGCATAAAGGTACAGGTTATTTCCCAGTAAGAAAAACAGCTATGGAAAAATTACAGGCAGAAGGCTGGTTTGATAAAAATCCTAACTTTCTGGTTGCATTTAATCAGCTTCTTGATTCTCCAACAACGGATAATACTGCAGGTGCGCTAATGGGCACCTTCCCTGAAGTAAGGAATTTAATACAGACAGGTATTCAGAAAGTTTATGCTGGAGACATGACTGTAAAAGAAATGCTGGATGATGCAGCTGCAAAAGCAACTGACACATTTACAGAATGGAATGATCTTGTAGAATAATAAAATATTTTAAATTATTTGTTATCCGGGCTGCAGTAAAACAATACTGCAGCCCCTATTTTAAGGAACAGCTATGAAATCAACATTTAAAAGCAAGTACCTCCCTTATATTTTGCTTTTGCCAACTTTTATTGTTCTTTTGTTTTTTCTATTTTATCCGGCTATCGAAACTTTTCGTTTAAGTTTTTATAAGGTTCATCCCTTTGGTATATCGAAAAAATTTGCCGGTATGTATAATTTTACAAAACTGGCATTGAGTAAAGACTATCTTGGCAGTTTTGCAACATCCTTTTTCTTTTCTATTGCTGTAGTTATTGCAGGTTTGTCTGTATCTCTTGCTATTGCAATGCTTCTGAATAAAAATATGAAGGGTGGGAGACTGTATAGATCTTTGTTAATTTGGCCATATGCTCTTTCTCCTGCAATTGCCGGAGCTTTATTCAGGTTTCTTTTTAATCCTGCAAATGGATATCTTAATTATTTTTCGGGTGTTCTTTTTGGTTCAGAGGCTCCGTGGCTTACAAATGGCTCTCTTGCCATAATAATTATTACAATTGCTGCAACCTGGAAAAATTTGGGATATAATATTATCTTTTTCCTTGCTGGACTACAGAATGTACAGAAAGAGGCTCTTGAGTCTGCCTCCATTGATGGTGCCGGACCTTTAAGAAAATTTTTCTATATTATATTTCCTTTTCTTTCACCAACAACTTTTTTTCTTTTAGTTATGAATATAATTTATGCCTATTTTTCATCTTTTGGTCTTATAGATGTTTTAACCGAGGGTGGACCGGCAAATTCTACGAATATTTTAATTTATCAATTATATAAAGATTTTTTTGTAAATGCCAAAACTGGCTATGCTGCCGCTGAGAGCATGATACTTTTTACTTTGGTTGTTTTGTTCACTCTTATACAGTTTAAGACTACAGGGAAAAAAGTTCACTATCAATAAGGAGGAAATTGTGGAAAGAAAAAAATGGCAGTCTGTTCTGCTTCATATGACAATAATATTTGTCGTTATAATTATTAGTTCACCGGTTATTTTAGCTTTTATTATAAGTACCCAATCTCCTGCAGAAGTTTATTCTTCTCCTCCAAAGCTGACCCCATCTACTCATTTTAGCAATTACGTAGATGCCTGGAACAGTGTAAACATGGGAAGAATGATGCTTAATTCTACAATTGTGGCAGTCTCTGTAACTGTCGGGAAAATAGCATTAAGTCTTTTAGCAGCATTTGCCTTTACTCATTTTGAATTTAAGGGGAAGCAAGTATTATTTATTCTGGTATTAATTACTCTGCTGCTGCCAATACCAGTTCGAATAGTTGCATTATTCGGGATTGCAAGTAAACTTCACTGGATAGACACATATTTGGGGCTGATAATGCCCTTTCTTGCAAGTGCTACAGGAACTTTTCTCTTTATCCAGCGTTTTAAAATGGTTCCCAGCGAATTGCTGGATGCTGCCAAAATAGATGGATGTTCTCCAATGCGATATTTGTTTCAGGTATTAATTCCACTGTCTGGAAATACTATTGGAGCCTTGATTGTTATTGAGTTTATATATATCTGGAATCAGTATCTGTGGCCACTGATGGCGACGAATTCAGAATCTATGAGAGTTGTCCAGATAGGTGTAAAAATGATGATACAGGCAGATGCCATGAACAATTGGGGAATTATAATGGCTGGGGTCATAATAACAATTATACCTCCATTATTTGTATTTTATATAATGCAGGAAAGTTTTATGAAGGGATTTGCCC
>JALTGJ010000135.1 GCA_027077185.1 Spirochaetales bacterium
TTTTGAATGCTAGTGTTATTTTTATGATTTATATTATCTCCAGGTAGATTCAAACTATCTGGAGTTATAGTTGAAAATTAATCTTTTTCTTGTTTTTTTCTTAATAAAATACTACCATTTGTTTATTCTAAATCTATAAAGGTGAACTTGAATGAACAGCCAGCTAAAGCAAGTTGAGAGTATAATTCCTGATTTATATGGAAAGAATTATGAAATAATTAAATATCAGCTAAGCCGTTATAATAAATTGATTGATAAATTTACTGTCGAATTTGGTAGTTCTGACTTCCATTTATTTAGTACTCCCGGGCGTACAGAACTGGGGGGCAACCATACTGATCACAATAATGGTATGGTTTTAGCTGCCAGTATAAATCTGGACTCTATTGGAATTGTCTCTAAATCAGAGAATAATACAGTAACAATGTATTCTGAAGGTTATTCCAGCCCTTTTATTTTAGATTTAAATAATCTTGAACCCATGGTAGATGAGAAAGGGACTACCCCTGCACTAATTCGTGGAGTTTCAGCAAGGCTAAAGCATCTTGGATATAACATTGGAGGATTCAATGCCTGTATTAGTAGTGATGTCCTTCCTGGATCAGGTCTAAGTTCATCTGCTTCGATCGAAGTTCTTATTGGGTCAATTTTTAATGCCTTATTCAACAATAATAGTATAGCTCCTGAAGTCCTGGCACAGGTGGGACAGTATGCAGAAAATAATTATCTGGGAAAACCCTGTGGATTAATGGACCAGATGGCATGTGCTGTTGGTGGAATTATTTCTATAGATTTTGAGGATTTTCATACCCCATCCATTAATAAAATAAATTTTGATTTTACTAAGCAGAATTATAAACTCCTGGTTTTGGATACAGGAGGCAGCCATGCGGATCTTACCGAAGATTATACCTCTATTCCTGCAGAAATGAAATCTGTGGCAGCTTTTTTTGGGGTAAAAGTTCTTAGAGAAATTACAATGTATTCTTTTATAGAGCAGATACCGAATATTAGAGAACAGCTTGGGGATAGAGCTGTTCTAAGGGCATTACATTTCTTTCAGGAAAATAATCGTGTAAAAGAAGAAGTTTTTGCTCTGGAGTCTGGTGATTTTCAAGGTTTTTTAAAACTAATACAAGCTTCGGGAGATTCTTCTTTCAAGTACTTGCAAAATATTTACACTGCAAAAAATATAAAAGAACAGGGTATAAGTCTGGCATTGGCTCTAAGTGAAAAATTTATTAAAGAAATTGGTGAAGGTGCCTGCCGTGTTCATGGCGGGGGATTTGCAGGAACTATTCAGATTTTTTTACCTGATAATAAAATTAAAGAGTATAAAGAGATAATGGAAAA
>JALTGJ010000136.1 GCA_027077185.1 Spirochaetales bacterium
ATCCAGCTCACGTTCTGATATGTTTGCATGGATGAAGTATCGAAATGAAGCTTTGTATACCATTAACCCACAGGAAAGACGTTACGGTATACTTTGGCGCAAGTTTAATTCCGGTTGGTATCTGCCCAAGGGATGGATAATGCCTTTGGGAGATAACAGAGATAATTCAAATGATGGAAGATATTTCGGCCCTGTTCCTTCGGATAAAGTTCTGGGTAAAGCAATGTTTAAGTACTGGCCGTTAAACAGAGTAGGTAAAATAGAATAATATGTCCAGGAGATCAAAGCTATTAGGATCGTACAGTAGTTTTAAACCAGAAAATAAATTTAAAAAGAAACTTGGAAAGCTTGTAAAAACAATAATTTTGTTTTTTATAGCATATCAAGTTTTTACTGTTTTTATAGTTTCTTCTTTTACTCTTAATACTTCTGCTATGGAACCTGGGATATTAAAGGGTCAGCATGTACTATCTGCACCCTTTTTAACCGGGGCCTCTATTGATTTCTTTAAAATAAAAATTCCTGGATTTAAGGAGCCTGCCAGAGGCGATCTGGTATTAATAAGACCTGGCAATGCTTCAAATGTACCCTGGTATGTATTTGTACTGGATCCTGTTGTCAGATTTTTTACCTTACAGAAAAAGACTATTATGCCAAATGCAGACAGTCCCTGGAATAATCAATTATCGGTAAAACGTATTATAGGTATTCCCGGTGACACTATAAAAATGGTTAATTACATGTTTGTTATAAAGGATAATAAAGGAAACAGCTATAATTCTGAGCAGGATCTTATTCATAAAAAATATTCATTACTTATACCGGAAGGCATTCCAGGTATGGAATCTTCCTTTCCGTTTTCCGGTAATATGGAAGCTTTAAAATTAAAAGAGGGAGAATATTTTCTGGCAAATGACAACCGGAGTGCCTACTATGACAGCAGGTTTTATGGACCTGTACAGGAAAATAATATCCTGGGACCTGTTTTTTTAACTTACTCTCCCGGGTTTTCCTTTAAATGAGATATCCTGTTATTTTATAATTAGACGGGAGGACATATATCCAACAATTTACAGATAAGCTTATAAATTTAAAACAGACTTCTCTTTATATTCATATTCCTTTCTGTACCAAAAAGTGTTCCTATTGTGATTTTTATTCTTCCCGCCCTTCTTCGGAAGGTGAAATCCAGTTAGTTTTAATAAGAATTCTTAAAGATATCGAAATTTTTATGGAAAGTCTTGGATATCCCGAAATTAGAACTCTTTTTATAGGAGGAGGCACTCCGGGTATTATACCTGCTGCTGTCTTAAGAGATTTTTTACAAAAATTAAGCATAATAATTAATAAT
>JALTGJ010000137.1 GCA_027077185.1 Spirochaetales bacterium
TATGGTAGAAAGAATAACAGCAGATTGGCAATTTATACCGATATAAGACAGAAATTATCAGATACAGAATATGTAGCAAAGGATAATAGATCTATCCCAGTCTGGGTATTGGAAAAGCAGAATTTAGAACTGGAAATTACTGCCCCTCCTATGACAGAAGGAGTGACTGATTACAAAGGATTATTGGCAGTTCTTTTTGAATCCGGTTCAGATAAATACAGAATTACAGCTAAAAATCCACAGGACAGAATTGGAATTTTAAATATTAATAAATTAAAATAAAAAGCTTTAAATGGATTCTTTGACCAATTTAATCCATTCCTTTTCATTTATAGGGAGGAATTTCATTAAAAATCCTCCCTGATGTTTAAAAATAGTCTTTGCTGGATTCGATTTTGAAAAATCAACATTATCATGCCCGAAATTTGTTCGAAAAAGTGTTAAAACATCCTGTTGTTTATCATCAAAAGATAGAATTGCACTTATATTATTTTCGTCAACAATTTTTCCAATTACGGATCTTATAGGAGCTGTTAGCTCTGATGGAGCTTTTCTCAGGTATTTTATAACTTTAATATGATCTATGTCGATCAATTCTATATTATCTGGTTCTGTGAGCCATATTGAAGCCTCCCTTTTTAATTTTTCAAAGGCAATTTTATCTTTTAGACCTTCAATAAAAATTTTGAGAACCAGCATTGGATCATTTTGAAATGTACTTAACAAAACCCCCTGACCGAATGAGAAGTAATCCCTGCTTTCACTTATAAGGTGAAAATCATCCAGGCTCATTGCTCCTTTGGTATCAACCCTGGAAACAAGTTTTATATAGTCATGAAGCTCAGTATTTTCCATATGAGAGAAATATGTATTAAATATCAGTAATACCGAACTATCAAGATTTCTATCCTGATGGTGGTCAAAGAGCCCTTTTTTACTATCCAGGGCAAGGCCGCAGTCAATAAAATATGTATTTTCCGGTCTTTTATCAGCTTCTACAAGTTCAGAAGCCTCCTGAGGGTTTATTCGTTCTATCTTTTCAGGTATTTCATTCAAATGGATTGCAAGCAGGGCTGAACCAAGAAGTTCATCCATATGTGCTTTACCGTCATGGGTAATTATATTGTAAGACATTCAGGGAGTATATCACAATGTTCCAAAATTATTCCATTGGAGGATAGGAAAATTCTTATTTAGAGATTCCTGTGTCTGACAGATGTTTTTTATGCTATTATTCTGATATAATACAGTCAGGGAGTAACAATATGGGTACTATAGAAGATAAAGAAGTAGGGATGGCAGATGGTAATCTAACTGACTTTCCCAAAATTTACTGTCCCTTTATCAG
>JALTGJ010000138.1 GCA_027077185.1 Spirochaetales bacterium
ATCCAGTAGGGTTTCCAGAGGAATACTTTTACCCTTTATAAGTTTTATAAAAATATACCCACCAGGATAATCTCTTGTATGAAGCCAGTAATCATTTCCTCTGACATATTTTCTTAATAATGAATCATTTTCTGTTGCAGTTCTTCCTGCAAGTATTGTAAAAGTACCTGAATTAAATTGAAGTCCTGGAATCTTTTCTTTTTCTTTAAGTTGTATTTGTTTAGGTATTCCTTCAAGATACTCTTTTAATTTAGACAGTTCATTTTCAGTATTTACCTGGCTTTGCAGATATTTTTTTTCTTTTTGTATGTTTTTAAGGTTCCCCTTAAGGTTATTAATTTCTTCAACTATATTTTTTAGCCCGGATTTAGCTTTTTTATATTTAGTAAATAGCAGTTCACTGTTTTCACCAGGATTTAATGTAGGGTTCAGATAAATTTTAATAAGATTGTTATCATTAAAATAATTCTCTGTTTCCAGAAAGGTATCGCCTTTGTGAATTTTATAAATATTTGCCTTTACTAATTCAGCCTGCTCTTTATACTGATCATAATTTTCATAATTATTAATTCGTGCATTTAATCCTGATAGTGCAGATTCAAGCTGGTATTCTTTAGAATTAATAAAACTCTCAACACGGGACCTAAGTGTTAAAATTTCTCTGTTGGAGTCAACCTCTCTGTAGCTTTTTTCAATAAACTCATTAAAACTTTTTTCTTTATTGTATTCTCTAATTTCAAACACTTTAGTTGTTTTGTTTAAAGGGGGGGCAGACTCTTTGGGAAAGTAAGTGCCTCCGGAAACTTCATTTTGCTTAGGTCGTCTGTAAAATACATCAAGAATTGTATGATAATTATCTGTTACAATAATATTTGATGCTCCGCCCCAAAGGCGAATATACATAAAAGTTTCATCTTCAACGTTTCTTATGATAATTTTTATTATTCTGTCATTGTTTAGTTGAACCGCACTGATAATTCTTCCACCATTAATTCGGGAGCGTAGAAATTGTGCAAATCTTTGAAGAACAACCTTACGGGGGTTATTGCCTGTAAGCCTGTGAAGTCTTACATTTCCCTGGGTTAAATTAATTAGAAGCGGAAATGCATTTCCTGGTTTGTACAGATCAAGTAACAGGCTTTTAAAGTCCGGCTGCCTTATTTTTTGAATCAGGGCATTGTTAAGATCCAGTTCTTCAAGTATAAGATCAATTTCTTTCCAGTTCAGGGACATATTTAATTATCCCAGGTTGTTCTAAGGAGTTTAAGAAAAATTTTCATATCTTCTTTTTTTCCTATTGTTACTCTAACAAAATCTTCTATTCCCTTATGTCCAAAATAGCGTACAAGAAGACCTTTGTTTTTAAGAGTAGTATAAATTTCAAGACCTGAAATATTATTCTTTTTTATAAAGATAAAGTTGGATCTACTGGGTAGAACCTCCCAGCCCAGGTTTTTTAGAGCTTTAACAGTAACCTCTCTGGTTTCAGCTATTATTGAACAATTATTATCAAAATATTCTACATCTTCCATAGCTAGTTTTGCAGCATTTTGTGCAATAGTATCTAAAGGGTACGAATTAAATGAATCTTTAACTGTGTTTAAAGCAGTAATAAGCATTTCATTTCCCATTGCAAAACCAACCCGTAATCCGGCCAAAGATCTGCTTTTTGAGAATGTCTGTACAATTAAAAGATTATCAAATTTATTTACCAGTTTTACTGCAGACTGCCCTCCAAAATCGATATATGCTTCATCAATAATCACAACTCTGTTTTTACTGGTATTTTCCATTAACCTTTCAATTTCTGCAGGTTCTAAATATGTTCCTGTAGGGGCATTGGGATTGGGGAAAATAATTCCACTGTAGTTTTTTTCTTTAATATATGAATCAGCAGATATTGAAAAATCTTTTTCAAGGGGTATTCGCTTATATTGAATATCATAGAATCCACAATATACTGGATAAAAACTGTAGCTGTGTTCTGGAAATAGCAGAGGTCCATTTCCATTGTCAAAGAAGGCATAGAAACAGAACGAGAGCACTTCATCTGAGCCGTTTCCTGTAAAAACCATCGATGCAGGCAGATTATAATATTTCCCAATTGTCTTTCTTAGTTTAACTGAACCAGGATCAGGATATAGCTTTAACAGGTCTGTATCTGCTGTTTTTAAATACTCTGCAATTAATGGGGACGGAGGAAAAGGATTTTCGTTAGTATTTAATTTTATATACTCTCTATTCTGAGGCTGCTCTCCAGGGGTGTAAGGTGTTAACTGTTTGTATTTTTTGCTGAACATAGGGGTATTTTATATAGTTTTTATAAGGATTGAAAGATAAAGAGTGATTTATTATATTTAATATCAATTAGTATAAAATAGCTGGAAAGGATTTATAAATGAATAAAGTCAATTTAGCTGAGAAATTCTCTCTGTTTAATGGATTATGGAAGCCTAAAATAGTAGGTGAACTTAATAATCAGTTGCAGAAAATGAAGTTCATGTGCTGATGTTTGAGCCTAAGGGTACTGTTAATACTGGTGTTGTGGATTCGGATAGTACTATTTAGGATATTGAGGTTATATAAATTGACCAATCCCAAACTTTGATATGGTTTGAAATTATTTTTGCCAGGGATTTATAAGCTGAACTCCTGTATTTGTAAAATCTTTTGTATTTCTGGTAGCAAGAGGATAGTCATTAGACATAGATATAGATGCAATTAATGCATCTGCCATAGAAATTGGCAGTCCCAATTTTTCCCTTTGTAGAACTAAAATTGAATATTCCACAGCCGCCAGTTCATCAAATGGAAAAATACGTCCATTAAAATCTTCTTCAAACATACTTTCTGCTTTAGAAAGTAGTTCCTTTTTCTTTTTACCCTCAGATAATTTCCCAATTCCATATAGTATTTCAGAAACTGTTATAGCTGTTATTCCCAGATTCTCAATTGGTTTCGAGTTTACCCAGTTGATCACCATTATGTTTGGCTTTAAGCGCATGAGCTCTGATAGTACATTTGTATCGAGAATTATCATTGACACTCTTTACTCTAGTCCTGGAAAGAAATAGAAGAAGGTTGTTCCGATCTGTTCGGAGTTTCTAAATCAATACCACCCTCTGCTGCAAAACGCTGGTGTATTATTGTTCCTAACCCGGTTGATTTTTTCTGCTCATCTTTAAGGGCTGTTCGTAATATTATTCTGGCTTCTTCTTCCATGGATCTGTCATTTACTGCTGCTCTAATACGCAGAGCTTTTTTTATTGAGTCTTCTAAACTTCTAATGGTAAGGGTTGCCATGTGTGCCTCCAATGATAGCATTGCTATCATTGCTAATATACTATGTATACAATGGGAATGCAATATTTTCTTTGCTAATTGTTATGTGACAAAAGATGATGTATAATATATCAAATTATGATTCATAAAGGAGTGTGATTTATGAGTTCTATAAGTATCCACAATCTTGATTTGAATATTGAACAAAAAGTTAAACAATTAGCAGAAAAAAAACACCAAAGTATAAATAAGACAGTAAAAGATATTCTGGAAGATAAGTTTAAGGAATCTGCCACTAAGACCAGGAATAGAAAGCGTTTTGAAAAATTTTGCGGGATCTGGAGTGAACAGGAGTACGAAGAATTTAGCGAAGCAACTGAAGATTTTAACAAAATTAACCAGGAAGACTGGAAATGAAATCAATTATGCTTGATACAAATGCATATTCTTCAATTCTCCGAAACCAGGGAGAATCTGTACTGGATGCCATAGATGAGGTTGAGAACTTGTTTTTCAGCGTTGTTGTTATGGGAGAGTTATATGCAGGATTTAGAAATGGTTCACGCTTTCGTGAAAACGTTGGATTTTTGAAAGAATTTCTCTATGATCCCATTGTTACTATTGCAGAGATAAATGAGGAAACTGCAGAAATATTTGGTGAACTAAAATCTCTTTTGAAAAAGAAGGGGACACCTATTCCCTTAAATGATATATGGATTGCTGCTCAGTGTGTAGAACGGGGAGCGGTTTTGGTTACATTTGATAAACATTTTTCTAATATACCAGGGTTGAGGATTTTGAGTGAAAAATGAAGCCCATGCACGTATAAAAATAAACATAATGCTTGAAAAGTCCGGTTGGAGATTCTTTGACAATGAAAATGGACCTGCTAATATACTTCTGGAAAATCATGTAAAGATTACTCAAATTGAAGCTGATGCCTGGGGGCATGACTATGAAAAAACGAGATCCGGCTCTCTGGATTTTTTACTGGTTGACACTAATAATAAGCCCCTTTGTGTTCTTGAAGCAAAAAGAGAGAGTCTTCATCCTTTAGTTGCAAAAGAGCAGGCAAGGAAATATGCAAAAACTGTCGGAGTTGGGTTTATTATTCTCTCT
>JALTGJ010000139.1 GCA_027077185.1 Spirochaetales bacterium
ACTTAAATATATCTTGAAGCTTGTAAATAGAATTAAAAGAATAATAAAAATCGTCAGGATAAGTTTATGCCTACTCTTGCTTTTCATTATCTTTCCTCCAGACTTCTTTGTAAAATACTACGAATCCAATTATCATTCCCAGATACATAGTTAAAAACCGCCAGTAAAAAGTAAGAGGAGCCACAAAAGCTGACGAAACAAAATGGGAAAAAATAAGGGCAAAACCGCCTTCTGCAACCCCGCTTCCCCCTGGGGTTGGGGTGAAATAGATTAAGAAAGTTATAATAACCTGAATGGATAGAACTGTAAGTAAGTGCACATTCACTTTCATTGCTTTAAGTAGGACAAAGGGGAAGAAAAAAAGCAAAAAGAGGTAAATACAGGAGGATATAATGGACAAAGTGAAGTAAAGTTTCTGTCCCTGCCAAAAGCTTAAAAGACTATCGGAAAAATGAATAATTTCTCTGTCAACTGATGTTTTGAGTTTTTCACATTTTTCTTCTTTTACTAAATGTACTTTTTTAAGGAGATTTATAAATGAAAAAATTACCTTTTTGAGCAAAGCTTTCTGTTTTACCAGGCCATAAAAAAGAATTACATAAATGGAAATTAACAGGACAGAGTATAGAACTCCATGTTTGACTGTAATAATAGAATTAAGACCCTTTTCCGTTGTAAGAATTATTGGAACAGATGCAAAAATAATAATTGACGCAATTACAGTTCGTATTGTTGTAGCTGCTGTAGCGGTCCCCAGGGCTACTTTATTTTTGGTCAAAAAATATATTTGTGCAAAGCCTCCTCCTGTTGCAAGAGGAGTTACCCCGGAAGCAAAAACATTGATAAAAATAAGTTTTATCATCAAAAAAAAAGAAACCCTGGTTCCGATGGTTTTAAATACAAACAAAAGCCGGAGCCCGTCAAAAGCATAAAAAAGAAGCAAAAGAATAATAAGTTCAGCTATAGCTTTTGGTGTAAAAACTTCCGGTACAATTAGGCTTCCGGAACCTTTAAATCCCTTGAAAATAAGCCAAAGAGTAAGTCCAGCCAAAGCTATAAAAACCAGACTGCCTACTATATAAGTTAAATATTGCTTCTTATTTTGTTCTTTCATTTTAGAACTATAGTCAATATTTTTATTTTATACTATAGTCTGACTAAAGTTAAACAAAGGGAGTTATCGATTTATGATTTTTAAAGGGAAAAAGTTGTTTGTTGCTGCTATAATAATTATAGCACTTATATCGTCGATAAAGTCTTATCATTTATTTTTTAGAGATTTTGAGAATAATGAAATTTTTAACAGCATTTCTACTATTGACTCTCAAAATTTAGGAAGTACCTTTACTTTTGCTGTTATGGGTGATAACAAAAATTCAATTTCAACGTTTGATAAAATTATTACATCGATAAATAATCAAAGCTCCATATCCTTTACCATGAATACCGGAGATATGGTTTTTGATGGGAACCCTATAAAATATGATTTTTTTCTCAAACAGCTAAGACTGTTTAAGAATCCTATGATTCCGGTTCCAGGGAATCATGATGAGGCCGATGGAGGTACAGAGCGTTTTATCAGCATTTTTGGTCCTCTTTACTACTCTTTTTCACAAGGGAATACTTTCTTTATCGTTCTTGATGATTCCAATGAAGAAAGTATTGATCCCTGGCAGCTGCGCTGGTTTAAGGGGGAACTGGAGAAATCTAAAAACTATAAGCATACCTTTGTATTTATGCATGTTCCTGTTTATGACCCACGAAAAAAAATGGAAGACCAGCCTGGCCATTCCCTAAAGGATCCTGGTTCTGCCAGAGAGGTCCTGGACCTAATGAAACAGTACTCTATTGATATGGTTTTTGCGGGTCATATCCATGGCTATTTTAAGGGAAATTGGGAAGGTGTACCCTATACTATAACAGGTGGCGGTGGCGCGGAGATGCTGTACTCTGACCCTGAACATTATTTCTACCACTACCTGCAGGTTAATATAAATGGTGATAAGGTAAGTTATAATACAATAAAAATTCATTCCCCTGATTTTAATTTTATGGATAGAATTGGTGCTTTTATCTGGATTTATCTGTATTCATTTATCGTAATTAATTACTGGGTTCTGCTTCTTCTTGTTGCACTATTGGTACTCCTGGTTGCTTATATTAAACGCTATGGGAAAGATTTTCCATTTAAAATATCCAGAAGAAAAAAGAAATAGTTGCAAAAAGGAAGATTTACAACCCAATGAATATATTTACAAAAGCATTTAATGCTTTCAATATACGCTATATAAAATTTGTGTATGATACCAGTAAAATCAGCTATTCGGGGGTACCAAATTTACTCAGTCCCCAAAGGTCAGAAAATGAAAATTTTATAGTTTCCTTCTGGCATGAAGAAAGCTATTGTTTGTACCCTCTTCTTAAAGGTAAAAAACAATTTATTCTTACAACAAAAGATCCCCGGGGAGATTATATTACTGCACTGTGTAATTATTTCGGATACAGCACCATACGAATACCTGATAATTTTGAAGACGGTAAATACATACCCCGAATAAAAAATAAGCTGAAAGAAGCGGATGGCGGGAATTTGGTTATAACTTTCGATGGTCCTCTTGGCCCCTATCATCAGCCCAAGGAGTTCCCTTTTTTTATGGGTCTGCTTCTCAATTATAAGGTACTTTCAATTTCTGCTAAAGTTAAACATAAAATTTTATTAACAAAAAGATGGGATAACTATATAATTCCTCTTCCCTTTAACAAACTTCATTTTCACTTCCATGAACCTTTGGCAATTGAACGGAAAGATTTAAAAGACCACTTTAAATCCAAAAGGGAGGCAATAAAGGATATTCTTGAAAAATATGAAGAAATATCATAAAACAAATAGGATGAAAACTGCTGGTAAATGTTTTTTACAGCTTATATCAGGTTATTAATAACAGTAACTACCTTTTCCATATTGCACTTAACGGATTCAGAAAGTCCTTCTCCATAATCGGTATTTTCTGCCTGTATCCCGACAATACTAAGTTCGGGAAGAAGCTCCAGCTCTTTTGCAAATTTTACTAGTTCGGAAATCCCAAAACCATGGGTTGAAAGAGAATCATTGCAAATATGAAAAAGAGCATCTTCGGGTTTGAAAACTTTAACTGTGCCCGGGGGCATACCCATTAAAACAGCATCTATAAGAATTACTTTTCTATATTCCCTAAAATATTCAATAAGCCCAAGCCCGTCAGTGCCGCCGTCAAGAAGATCTATATCAGCAGCCAGTTTATAACTGTCTCGGTTTTCTTTAAGCAGACGGATCACTTCCGGCCCCACTCCGTCATCTCCGCGCAGAGGATTCCCTACGCCGAGAATAAGAGTTTCTTTTTTATTCATTTACAAATTCTACATCCAGCAGATGGCAGGAACATGATATACATGGGTCATATGCTCTTACAAGCATCTCCAAATCCAGGGTAAGTTCTTCCTTTGTCCTGGATTTTATTGCTGCCGGAACAATTTTATTCATATCATCTTCAATATTCTGCAGGTTTTGACCAGTAGGAATTATACAGTTTGCCTTTGTTATAAGACCCTTGTCGTTATATGTATACTCATGAAACAGTATCCCCCTTGGGACTTCTACTGCGCCCACACCTGTACAATTTTTAAGTTCAGGAACAATTGGCTTTTCATCTTTTATTCCCTTGTTAAGCATGTCATCAATTATGGCTGTACTGTTGTCAATAATATGAAAGAGTTCCACCATCTGAGCTATTGTATTCATATAGGGATTGTAACATCCCTGTTTTAATCCCAATGTGTCAGCTGCTTCTTTCGCATTGTCACTGAGCCATGTATAGTTGTTGTTAAACCGCGCCAAAGCTCCAACCATGTAGGAATTACGTGAAAAACGGGTTCTTTTAGCTGTGGAGTGTGGAACAAGATATTCATTTGTTACCTTCCGATAGTCTTTGTATGATATTTCGCCCTTGTCGCTGGAGTAGATATTTCCATCTATAAAAGCATATTCCCCTTCTTTGTAAAGTGAAATATATTCAGTTTCTCTTTGGAAGTCCGGAAGCTTAAGAGTAGCTATCAGTTTGGCTCCCTCAATGAGTTCATCCCTTGCATCAAGAATTCTTGTTTTTATTTCCTCAAGTTTTTTTTCTGTGGGCATCATTGTAAAGCCCCCGGGAGCCATTGAGATTGGATGTACCAGGCGGCCTGCAACCATATCTCCAATATCGTGTCCAAGTTTTTTAAGCTTTAATGCAGAAAGGACTACATCTTTATGAGTTGCAATAAGAGGGAAAACTGAAGGAGCTCCTACAAAGTCAGGAACAGCCAGGAAGTAGGTATGCAGAACATGGGATTCAAAATACTGACCCATAT
>JALTGJ010000140.1 GCA_027077185.1 Spirochaetales bacterium
CTTGCTGAAGAAATGGAAACAGCAGCTTTGTATACAATAGCAGCAAAGTTCAATGTTAAAGCTCTTGCACTTTTAACTGTCAGCGATGATATTACAACAGGAGCTACAACAACATCAGAGGAAAGAGAAAAAACTTTTACAGATATGATGGAGATTGCCTTAAATACACTGGTATAGAAAGTTTAATCTGCATCAATATCCGGTAGGAAATCAACAATATTCAGAACATTTTTCGGGGGGTCACATATTACAAGACTCTCCGAAAAGGGTATTATATCTTCACTGAATTTTGTAGATCCATCTGTAAATATAAGTTCTCCGTCTTTATGAAAAGCTGTAAAAACCTTTCCCATTGAAAGAGTAATTTTATACCAGACCTCCTGTTCCAGTTTCATAGGCCCTCCCTTTTAGCAGTCTTATTAACTTATCTTTTAGAATATTGCTATTTGTCAAGATCAGAATAATAAAAAAATAAAAAAAACCCTGATTAATCTGGAACAGTTTTGAGGAGTGAAGTATAATTAGTAATAATTATGGTTAAAACAAACGCAGTAATAAAAAACAATGCAGGTATTCATGTAAGGCCTTCGGGAGTTATTTTAAGTGAAATAGGAGACTATTCCGGCGAAATAATTATTTCACACAATGATACCACAGTCGAGCTAAACAGCGTAATGTCACTTCTTATTCTTGGATTAATGAAGGATGATGAAATTAAAATAAGTGTGGAAGGAACTGACGAGGAAAATATTTGTGCTAAAACAAAAGAACTCTTCGAACGTATTTATGATTTCCCCCCCAGGGATTAAGAACACAGAAAAGGATGATTTAAGATGATTATTAAAAGAACAGATATGAAAGAAGAGATTAGAAAGGAAATGAGAGGCGGTCCGGGACAGGTAAATATAGTTCACATGGCAGATCCTTCTTCTATGACCAACGCCAGGCTAATGGCTGAATTAACCCTAAAACCAGGTTCCGGAATAGGGATTCATAAGCATGAAAAAGAAACAGAATACTATATAATAACTGAAGGTTCCGGAAGCGTAACAGAAGATGATGGAACAAAAACAGTTAGTAAAGGTGATATTGTTATTACCGGTAATGGTGCAAGTCACAGTATAAAAAACACAGGTCAGGAAGATCTAAAATTTATTGCAGTTATTATTACGGAATAAAAAAAACTAAAAAAGAGCATCCTGACGGCATAAGATTCCAATACTTTATTTTTTCTGATGCTATAAAAACACATCATTATTCATGTTTAAAGCTATTTGCGCTGTCCCACATTTAGGATTATAGTAGTAGTTCTTCTCTAATTCAGAGATAATACAC
>JALTGJ010000141.1 GCA_027077185.1 Spirochaetales bacterium
TTGTAAGATTGTGTTTTGAGGTGTATAATAGAAATTCATGAAAATATCGTTAGATAATCAAAATTCATAAATAATAATAGAAATTCACAGGAAAATAAATGAAGAAGTATTTTTCAGGACCAGTAACAGTATTTCATGGACAAAAGCTTCCTGAGAAAGCAATTCCTGCAGGCTATGCAGCCCTTATTTATGTATATAAGCTTGCTGTTCCTTTGCCATACAAATTGTCTGCCATAAGTGAACATCACAAAATGATGGAAAAGGATAACTGGAGGCTTTTTACTCCTCGTCATAACCCCGGAGACACTCTTGAAGGACATCTGAAGTTTGCCTTGAAATATGAGGGACTTGATCTTGCTGTCTTGAATAGGCTTTTTTGTAAAATAGATCCTGCTGAAATAAAAGATGTTATAAGCAATACACCTACAGGAAGTTATCTTCGCCGTATCTGGTTTTTGTATGAATGGCTTACTGGAAAGATGCTCGATCTTCCAGATCTTGATAGAGGTAACTATGTATCTGTAATTGATCCTGAGATGCAGTTTGCAGTAACTGGTAAGATTGTAAGACGCCAGAGGGTTGTCAATAACCTGCCGGGTTCTAGCAGCTTTTGTCCTCTGGTTTTTCGCAGTAAAAAACTGGAAGATTTTATCAGCATAGACCTGAAACGAAGGGCTCAGACGGTAATTGACTGGATACCCCGGGATATTATGAGTCGTGCTGCATCTTTTCTTCTTCTTAAAGATTCCAGAGCAAGTTATGCAATTGAAGATGAATCTTCTTCTGTCAAAAGAATAGAAAGATGGGGACGAATTATTGGAGAAGCTGGCAATGCCACTTTGAATAGGGATGAACTCATACGGCTTCAAAAGATTGTTATTGGTGATACCAGATTTGTAAGCACAGGTCTGCGTCATGAAGGCGGATTTATTGGTGAACATGATCGTGAGACCGGTGTGCCCCTTCCTGAACATATAAGTGCCTGTCCCGGCGATCTTGAAAGTCTTGTAGATGGATTGGTAAGTTCCTGCGGAAAATTATCAGGGGGAATAGACCCTGTTATTGCTGCTGCTGTAATAGCTTTTGGATTTATATATATACACCCCTTTGCAGATGGCAATGGACGGATTCATCGTTATCTTATTCATCATGTGCTTGCTGAGAATGGATACAATCCTGCTGGAATGGTTTTCCCTGTATCAGCAGCAATACTGGATCGGATAGAAGAATATCGCCGGATCCTTAGAGGGTATTCGGCTAAATTAATTCCTCTTATTGAGTGGGAAACTGCAGATGATAATAATGTGAAGGTAGTAAACAAGACGGATGATTACTACAGATTCTTCGATGCTACTCCCCATGCTGAATTTCTGTATTCTTGTGTAATGCAGACTATAGATAGTGATCTTCCACTGGAAGTTGAATTCCTTCAAAACTATGATCGTTTCAGGAAGGAGGTCGAAGCTATAGTTGAGATGCCTTCTAAAACTATTAATCTTCTGTTTCGGTTTCTGAAGCATAATAAAGGCATTCTTTCTACAAGAGCCTGCAGCCGGGAGTTTAAGCTGCTTCATGATGATGAGATAAAGAGGATTGAAGAGCTGTATAAAAAAGTATTTGAGAATAAGAAAGTTACAAAAAAATTTTTACCGAATATTTACCCTTGTTTACCCTAACATTAACCTCAAGGAAGTATCCTCTATTCATAAGGTAAGGGAAACTTACCAAAGTTCAAATTTTTTTCAGGAGGATACATTATGAAGACTGCAAAAGGATTAAGTTGGGTTATAGCAGCAGCAGGTTTGTGGGAAATTTTAGCACCATTTATTATTGGTTATTCATCTGCCACAGGGGCAATGGTAGACGCAATAATACTTGGTATTTTAATGCTGGGATTTGGTATATGGGCAGCGCTTGCTAATTCCAATGGGATCATTAAGGTATTAAGCTGGGTAAATGCTGTATTTGGATTGTGGGTTCTGATTGCACCGTTTATTTTATCCTACAGCAAAGTTACAGGAGCTATGGTAAATGATATTATTATTGGAATAATCGTAGTAATTGCCGGTGTATGGGCTGCAGGTGTTTCAGGACGATCAGCTTAATAAGTATAATGAAAAAATACATAGTTTAATACTAAATGCTGCAGCTTATACATTGGCTGCAGCATTTTTTTAATAAGATAATTTGGAGGTTTTTTAATATGAAAATTGCAAAACTACTAAGTTTGGGGATAGCTTTACCTGGAGCAGTTGTAAATAATATTATAGTAGGAATTATAGTTGCTTTTCTGGGGTTTAGAGCTGCCATAGCACCCTGGCGGATTACTGATGGTTATTAGATTCTGCAAATTTATAACCCAAGCCTTTCACTGTTATAATAAATTCAGGGTTTGAAGGAGATTCCTCTAGTTTTAACCGAAGTTTTCTAATGTAAACCTTCAAATAATCTTTGTTATCCATATAATTATGTCCCCATATTTTCCCAAGAAGAACTTCGAAGGGTATTACCTGGCCGGCATTTTCTACAAGTAATTCCAGTAGAGCAAATTCAGTCGAAGTTAGAGGAACTATACTACCTCTAAATTCTACAATATGATTGTTAAAATCAATTTTTAATTTACCACTTATATAAGGTGCATGATCGTTTAAACTTAAGCCCTGTGTTCTTCTAAGAACAGATCGTATATGAGCCAGGAGTTCAAGATGGCCAAAGGGTTTAACAATGTAATCATCAGCACCTTTATCCAATGCCTTAACTTCATTTAACTCATCATTCTCAACAGTAAGAATAATTACAGGGACATTACTAAATTGTCTTATAAGTTTTAAAACCTCAAAGCCTGTCAGATCAGGCATTCTAAGATCCAAAAGAACCAAATCCGGTTTTTCCTCTTCCAGTTTTAGCAAACCGTTTTCTCCTGAATTAGATTCTATAACTATCCATGTAGGTTCCTGAACATTAATTGTTAAATGTATTGCTCTTGTCATATCGATTTCATCATCAATTACAAGTATTTTTGTTGTTCTAAGTATTTTCATAATTTACCTCTGATTTTAAAGGAAGGATAAAACAAAAGCCTTTCCTTCCTGATCTTTTTTGAATCCATATTTTGCCATTGTGGAGGTCGACTAATTTTTTTACAATAAAGAGCCCCAGACCAAAGCCGGAAAGGGCCTTGTCTTTTGAAGATGTATAGTATTTATCAAAAACCTTTTTTTCCTCTTCTTCTGTTAATAAAGGGGCGTTATCAAAAATACATATTTGTATAAAATTTTTAATTAAGCTAATTTCAATATCAATTGAACTGTCTGGTTTGGAGAATTTAAGGGCATTGGATAATAGGTTGGATATAATCTGAGAAATTCTCTTTGAATCACCAGGGATAATAAGTTTATTGATCTTGTTGAATTTTTCAGGAATTCTGATTGTAATCTGCTGATTTTTTCTTTCAGCTATTGGGTTCATAGCTTCAATCTGATTTTTTATTAGTTTAAGTAAATCAATGTTTTTTATGATCAGTACCAACTCGGATGTTTCCAGTTTCGCTGTTTCCAGAATATCTGTTGTTAAATTATCGAGTCGTTTAACATTGGATTCCAAAGTATCGAATATTTCATTTTGGATTTGTGTCTGATCTGTTATTGTAATTCTAAGGGTAGAGAGAAGTGTTTTTAATATAGTTAATGGAGTTTTAATTTCATGTCCGGCTGCGGAAAAAAAAGTCGTCTGCATTTCTTTAAACTCAGCAAGCTGCCTTATTTGATTTTGCTTTTCCTGAAAAATATATGTATTATGTAATACCAGTTGTGCTTCTAAAGCCAGTGCTTTTAAAAAGAAATCTTCATCATCAATAGTTTCTGTTAAACTGTTTTTACCTATTATGAGCAGACCTTTATTTTTCTCATTATAATCAGAAAGATTAATTCCAATTACTTCTTTTATATTGGGTCTAAAGAAGGCCTTGTTGATATTATTATCATCCCTGTTCTTTCTAAAAATAAAAGATTCGTATTTGTAGTTAATTAAGTTAAAAAATTCGAAACCAACAGGATATAGTTCCGGTCTGCTTGTTGCATTTATTTCCCAAAGATCTTTTTGGATATCAGTCCTGAATATTACAAATGAATAATCTACATTTTCTATACTTTCCAGGCTTTTCAGAAGAATTTCAAAAATTTGGCTGTTATTGAAATTAGTTGTTTCAAATTCTGTAAAGATTGTATTTAGCGTTTTAAGATTTGCTGCTGAAATTATGGCTTTATTCCTATTAATTTCTTCTCTTCTTAATAGTTCTCCCAGCATAATGACAATAAGACCAACAATTATTAATCTTAAAAATCTGCCGACCAGGGCATAGCTGGATAC
>JALTGJ010000142.1 GCA_027077185.1 Spirochaetales bacterium
ATCCAACGACAGCATATATTTTAATAATTCAGGCTTACTGCTTAGAACCTTTAAAGTTTCATCTTTTATATCCGGAGAGTCATATAAAACAGACAGTAACTCCAAAATTTTCCTGCTGTCACCATAAACTGCAAGCTCCCATAAATTTGATTCCCACATTGCGTCTCTGGAAATAATATCCTTTGCTGCTTCAATATCGTCCATAAGAATTGCCGCATCCATTTTATATCGGGAACTAATTACAATTCTTTTTGAATCTCCTAAAGTTTTATTATATCTCAACAAAAGAGCCGCATTACTATAATACATTTTTCCAAGTGCAAAATTTATTATATCTGTACCACCGTATACAGTAAAAGGATAATCCAAATGAGCCCCATTTTTAAGAAGTAAAGATATTATTTCTGCTGACTGCCTTGATTCTACTGCAACATTTAAAGGCGTACGACCAAATCGTTCAGGAGCAATATTTAAATCTGCACCTCTTTTGATCAGTTCTTTTACTATGTCCAGGTCTGCTCCTTCAATATCCAGATACCTTGAAAGAACAGGTTCTTCAGACATTGATGTTCCAAGAATACTCAACTTCTTTTCAACCTTATCCAAATCTCCTTTTTTTAGATCATTAATATAAGCCTGGGCATTTAAACCAGAAATTAAGATTAATAATAGAAATACTGCTCCACCTATTTTCTTTTTCATTTCGCACACTCCTGTAATTACATATTTTTAAAAGATTTTTACACAGCAAAATCTTTTAACGAACTTTACCACAACTACTTAGACATATATTGAGGAGGAATATTTTAAAGTTAAAAAATTGAATTAATAATATACAGATTCGACAAATCCTCACTTTACGACCAACTAATATGATAGAATAGAAATAGAGGAGAACACAGTGCAGTCCAAAAATCATTTAGAAAGAATATTATTTATTGACAGTCTTATTCGTCAGGAAAATTTCCCTTCGAAATCTGTTTTTGTAAAAAAATTTGAAGTCTCTGCAAAAACAATAGAAAGGGATCTTCAGTACATGAGAGACAGACTCGAAGCCCCACTGGAATTTGACAGAGTAAAAAGAGGCTACTACTATTCCAGTAAAAACTATTTTCTTCCATCTATAGTAATGACTGAAGGAGAGTTATTTGCCCTTATAATGTCTATAGAAACAGTAAAAAACATTGGAAACCCGCTGCTTACTAAAAAGTTACAGGAAAGTTATAAAAAACTTGCACACTATCTGCCGGAAAATATAAAAATCGATCTGGATTCTTTAACAAGCCACAGTATTATTGTAAGCCCTCCAGGGTTAAAGATAGATGAAAAT
>JALTGJ010000143.1:0-2611 GCA_027077185.1 Spirochaetales bacterium
TTTTAGCAGAAAATTTGCTGAATTATACTACAATCAGGTATAAGGATATTGTTCCCAAAGAGAGTTCCTTTCCCGATATAAGTCTGGAAATTGCTGCTCCCTATGCTGCCGAAGATGCAGATGTAACTTTCAGATTTTTTGATCTTTTTAGAAAGGATCTGGAGAATCGTAAGTTGGAAAGTATATTTTATGAAATGGAAATGCCTTTAGTTTCTATTCTTGCTGAAATGGAATTTAATGGTATTAAGCTTGAAACGTCCAGTTTAAAAAAATACGCTATAGATTTAAATGAAAAACTGGCCAGACTTGTAGATGAGATTTATATAGAATGCGGCAGAGAGTTTAACATAAATTCTCCTAAACAATTACAGGAAATACTTTTTAAAGAAAGAAAGCTTCAGCCTGTAAAGAAAACAAAAACAGGGTTTTCCACTGATTCCTCGGTTTTGGAAATTCTTTCCCGGGAAGATATTGTTCCCGACATGATACTGAAATATCGTAGTTTGATGAAACTTAAATCCACCTATGTTGATGCTCTTCCCGAATATGTAAATTCTGAAACCGGAAGAATACATACTAATTTAAGACAGACCGGAACGGCTACAGGAAGACTGTCCAGCAGAGATCCTAATTTGCAGAATATTCCTGTAAAGACAGAAGAAGGACGTAAAATTAGGGAAGCATTTATTGCTGCAGAAGGCTGTACTCTTCTTAGTGCAGATTATTCACAAATAGAACTTGTAGTCCTTGCCCATTTATCTGGTGATAATGCCCTAAAAAATGCTTTTATATCAGGTAATGATGTTCATAGTGAAACAGGATCACTTCTTTTTAATAAACCACTTAACTCAGTAACTAAGGATGATCGCAGGATTGCAAAAACGATAAATTTTGGTGTAATGTACGGTATGTCGTCTTTTAGACTTGGACGGGATCTGGGCATACCGCGGTCAAAAGCTGAGGAGTTTATAACATCCTATTTCGCCAGATACAGCGGGATACGCAGTTTTATGGATTCGGTAATAGCCGAAGCTGAGAGGACAGGAAGAGTTAAAACCTTTATGGGGAGAGAACGTTTTATTCCAGGAATAAACAGCAGAAATAAAACAGAAAAATCCGGAGCTGAAAGAATGGCGATTAATACTCCTATTCAGGGTTCCGCAGCGGATATAGTGAAAATGGCAATGATAGAACTTGCCGCAAGTCTCAAAGAGAAAAAATTAAAATCCAGAATGATTCTGCAAATTCATGATGAATTAATTTTTGAAGTTCCCGATTCAGAGCTTGAGATTATGGAAAAACTTGTAAGGGATAAAATGGAAAATGTTGTAACTCTTGATATTCCTTTGAGGACGAGCATTGAAACAGGACAAAACTGGGGAGATTTTCACTAGGTGGTTCTTGGTCTGACTGGTAAATACTGTTCCGGAAAAAATTTAGCCGCAGAATCTTTTATTTCCAGAGGCTGGTATTCCCTTGATATAGATAAATTTGGCCATTTTGCACTGGATACAATGCATCCCAGTATTGTAGCTGCTTTTGGTCAGAGTATTTTGGCAGAAGATAACAGCATTGACCGTAAAAAGCTTGGTTCTGTTGTTTTTGGAAATAAAAAAAAGATGGCAATACTGGAATCTATTATTCACCCTGAAATGGTATCCAGGTGTAAAGCGGAAATTCATAACAACAGCCATAGGAATATACTCATAAATGCTGCAATTTTACATCATATGGGATTGAATCACCTTTGTGATTCTGTTTTGTGGATTAAGTCGGGTTTTTTCTCTCGTGTCAGACGTGCAGTAATTAGGGATAATCTCTCTTTTTTCCAAATATTAAAGCGAATATATGGTCAGCGTAAACTCGATGCTAAATACTGGGTGGAAGATGTCGATATTCATATTATACAGAATCGCAAATCCGGATTTAGTCTGGAAACTGAGCTTAATGCTTTAATAGACAAGTTTGAAGAGAGAGTGTAAAAATGGAACAGAAAAAAATTCTTTGGATCTTATTATCAGTAACAGGGTTTCTTTTTATTGTATCAATAGCAGGGGTTGTGTGGTTTTATCCCGGAAGGATAGCTGACAGTGGAAGCAATACTGCTAATAGTAATTCTGTCAAAGCTTCTGCAAATCTGGATCCTGTAGAATGGGTACGCCAGGGTAAGGATTATCCAGGATTGGAGAATCCTCCTTCAGATAATTCCGGGAATGAAGATGGGTTTTCAATTGTTTATGGTGAAACGGATAGTGGAGAATTACAGGATAATTCGCCTGTAAATGATAAAGCTAAAGTTACTGTTACTGAGATTGTTCCATCTGTAACAAAAAAGTCTGAACAAGCCCCTGCTGTAAAACAGGAGGCTGTAAAGCCTGTAAGCAATACTGTTGCAGTAGCAGCACCCGCACCCAGAAAAATTACTGTACTTGAGTATTGGATTCAGGCAGGTTCCTATTCCAGTAAATCAAGGGCGGAGAGTTCCAGTAAGGTTCTTTCGGATAAGGGTTTTTCCAATTTGATAACTATCAAAACTGTAAATGGTGCTGATTATTTTCGTGTCAGAATGGGGCCGTATTCCAGCAAAGGGGAAGCTGGAAAATTTTTGTCA
>JALTGJ010000143.1:2621-4350 GCA_027077185.1 Spirochaetales bacterium
ATATTGATACATATGGGAAAAGTTACATTTCTGAAGTCTATGTCCAAAAATCTGTAAACTGATGGAGACGGGCATTTTGATACAATTTTGCGGAGCAAAATCACTCAATGACCGGGAGTCTTGATACGGGAAGATGGAGACGGGAGAATGGAAAATGGGGACAGGAAACCTGAGACCGAAGTATGGAGAAGGGAATTAGCTGAATCTTACAGATCTGTTGCTGATTTTCCTGAAATATTTAGATTATCAAAAGCAGAAGATAGATATTTTAATTCAAAATCGGACAGATTCAAACTTTCCATACCCAAAAACTACTTTGATCTGGCAGGTTCTAATGAAGGAGACCCCATTCGAAGACAGTTTATGCCTGTAATTGACGAATTAGTCATACATGAATATGAAACAGACGATCCTCTGGGAGAAAATAAGTATAAAGTTACCGAAAGATTAATACACAGATACAGGGACAGAGCACTGTTTCTTGCATCTGATACCTGTGCAATGTACTGCCGGCACTGTTTTCGCAGAGATTATCTGGCTTCGAATCCTCCTCCTCTAACAAAAAAAGAACTAAGATCTGCATCTTTTTATCTTCAGAATCATCCAGAGGTTAAAGAGCTGATAATTTCCGGAGGGGATCCCCTTATTCTGGATAATAAAAGGATCAGGGATATTCTTTCAGAATTTAGAGAGTCCCGGCCTGATATAATTTTTAGGATTGCAAGTAGAATCCCTGTTGTTTTACCTTCCCGAATTACTGTCAGTTTGACCAGGCTCCTTAATGAGTTTAAACCGCTTTTCTTTATTAGCCAGTTTAATCATCCCAGAGAACTTACAAAGGCCAGTAAGAAGGCTGTTTCTATGCTTGTTAATAATGGTATTCCTGTATTAAACCAGGCAGTACTTCTCAGATCTGTAAATGATAATGTTGATATTCTGGCTGAATTGTTTCAGAGTCTCCTCAGCTGCAGTGTCAAACCATACTACCTCTTTCAGGGAGACCTTGCTGCAGGGACCAGTCATCTGAGAGTTCCAATAAAAACCGGACTTAAAATAATGAAAGAATTAAGAGGTAGAATATCAGGATTGGCTCTTCCTGTTTATGCTGTTGACCTGCCTGGAGGTGGAGGGAAAATCCCTTTAACAGAATCATATATTCATGAGATAACAGAAACAGCTGTTATCTTTAAAGACAGGGAGGGCAGGGTATTTTCATATCCTGTTGAATCGTAATAACGTAGAGACGCCCAAATTGGGCGTCTCTACGTTATCACGGCAAAATAATTTCTATTTCAACCCTTCTGTTTTTGTATATTTTGTCCGGATCTGTGGTAACAGGTTGTGTCCCTCCGAACCATTTTATTTTGGGCTGTTCTGCAGGATCCCATCCCTTTTTTTTAAAATAATCCAGAACTTTGTATGCTCTTTCTTTTGAGAGTCTATCCCTTCCTTCCTTTGTTCCTGTCATAGCACAATGTCCTGAAATTTCTACTTTAGCTTCCGATTTGGTTTTTAATGTCAATACAGTATTATTTAAAACCCTGGCAGCATCCTCTAGTATTCTATTATCATCCGGTAGAAAATATACTGTATATTCAAAGGTTTTCGTTTCATTTGTTATTACTGTTTTAGAAGTTTTATCTTCAGTTAAAGAAGTTTCAGTATTTTGGGATTTTTCTTTAATACTGGTTGTGGGGATAGGTATTTCCGGTTCAGTATTAACTGATTG
>JALTGJ010000144.1 GCA_027077185.1 Spirochaetales bacterium
ATCTCTTATGTTAACAATTTTCTGGGCCTTAATGACAATTGGCCGTTTTATAGCCAGTTTTATAGTAGAACAAATTGGTTATATAAAAAGTATGATTATTTCTATCTGCCTTTCACTCATAGTTTTTGGTCTGGGGCTTTTGAATGGTAAATATTTTTCTTATCTTCTTCCCTTAACCGGGTTATTTTTTGCCCTGATTTTTCCAACAGCAACAGCTGTTGCAACCAAAATTTTCCCAAACCATAAATCAAGGGCATTAAGTTTTTTATTTTTCTTTGCAGGAATTGGAGGACTTGTAGGCCCCTGGATTATAGGATTTGCTGCAAACTGGTTTGGAATAGCTGTGGGATTCCCTATGATCCTAATATATATTCTGGGAACATTTGGAATACTTATATCTTTAAAAATAAGAGTAAGGATCAGGTAGCACATATATTTCCGGTTATAACACCAGTCTATGTGTCCAAAGCATGGCTTTAATAAAATCTGCCAGGAACAGTAAACTCACTGTCTATATTTGCAGAGAAGCCTTATATAAAACTGTGAAGATGCAAGCAATTGTATTTCTACAGGGAACTATTTAAACTTTACCGCAGTACCATATGCCATAACTTCTGCAGCACCCTGAACAACAGCAGAAGAGGCATATCTTATATTTACAATGCCGTCAGCTCCAAGTCCCTCGGCTTCTTCAACCATTCGTTTTGTAGCCTTGGCTCTGGCTTCATTCATCATTTCTGAATAACCTTTTAACTCACCACCCACAATGGTTTTAAACCCTGCCATTATGTCCTTTCCCATATGTTTTGACTGTATTATAGCACCTTTCACCAGGGAAATAGTCTCTATCTCTTTTCCTGTAATAAAATCAGTATTTACCAAGATCATCGTCATCTCCTTCTTTAATCTCTTTTATTCGTTGAACAAGTACAGCTATCATTACACCAACTGAAATAACAGCAATTGAAATAAAAATATAACCAATATAACCAACACCGGGAATTTCTTTGAAAATGAAAAAGTAGAACAGACTAAATACAACTATAAGCAGTGCTGCAATGACTGCAGATAAAAAAGGGGCAAGGTATCTTTTCATAATATTTCCTCCATTCCTCTCTTAATATACACAATATTATGTCTGGAATCCAGTCTGACTCTGTACCCGCAATAATAGGATGGAGAAGCTGTAAGTCTTGCACTTTCATATATGACTGCAAAAAAAAGCAGTAGGAGCAAAAGATTTTTGCCCCTACTGCTGTACGCTAAATGAAATTAAGCCTAGATGTCTTTTTCAAGAACTGTCTTTCTCTTACTGCTTTTAGCATTT
>JALTGJ010000145.1:0-1000 GCA_027077185.1 Spirochaetales bacterium
GGCAAAGGAAGAAGGCCTTATTAAGCATCCTGTTTTTTCCACCCATTTACCCGGTAATGATATAAGAAAAGTTATAGAAGAAGGCTATTTCCAGGGTGTAACTCTTGGGTATTCTGTAATCAATTTTCCTTACAGAGAGGAAGGTATACAGGCAGCTGCAGAAAATAATATGGGTGTTGTGGTAATGAATCCTCTGGGTGGTGGTACTATCACCCAAAATCCTGATAATTTTAATTTTATTAAGGTACGTCCAGATCAAAACAATCTGGACGGTGCACTCCATTTTTTAATGAACAATCAAAATATTTCAGTAATGCTGACAGGTTTCAGAAATAAAAATGATATAGCTACTGCTGTTGCTTCTGTTGACAGATACAAAGCATATACACAAAGTGAAGTAGAAAATATAAAAATGCATATTGACAGTGATTTTAATAATTTATGTACAAGCTGTATGTATTGTAAAAACTGTCCTGTAGATATACCTGTCTGGAAATTTGTTGAAACGGCAAATGGAATGTATTATAAAGCTGATGGTAGTTTGTCGGATCGACTAAAATATCACTGGGGAACCGATATAAGTGTTCTCGAAATGTGTACAGAATGCCGGTTATGTGAAGATGTTTGTACTCAGCATTTACCTATACTTGAACGATTTGAGGAATTAAAATCTGCTATAGAAAGTAATAAGCAGTAAATGGAAAGAGAGGAACTTTTTTCAATTGTAGATTTAATTCTTAATCATTCTACCGATAACGACATAGAAGTTATTATGGAATCTGTAAAAAGACGGGCAAAGGGAAGAAATACCGGTACTTTTAGAGGTATAAATCCTGAAAAGCTTGCAAAAGAATCTGCTGCTGTAATTAGTTCTCAAATGAGCTATTCTGTTGACTCCATAAGAAAAATGATCCAGGACTTTGCTGTCGGTGTAATACAGAAGGAAGCTCCGGAATTAACCGAATCTCAGATTAATGACTTACTGGAATCATGGATTCCC
>JALTGJ010000145.1:1010-4337 GCA_027077185.1 Spirochaetales bacterium
AAGAAAAAAAGTAATTTTAAGCCCCTTCCGAAAGATGTTGAACTTACTATGATAAGACAATTACTTGCCTTTAGTGTCGGTACCATGTCAGCGACCGAACAGACAGAACTTTACAACAATATTCCAAATTGGCAAAAAGAGTACTGGGGAAGACTGTCAGAGGGTGTCAGGGATATTCTTACTCTTTTTTTAAAGGGTTCAATAGATGAAGAAACATGCTGGAGTCAAATATATTCGGTTCTGGAGAATTAATAGATTTGCAATTTAATTTGAAATAAATACTGCCTGATTAACTTAGTTTGATTGAATATTAAGTACAGAAGGTATTGTTCTAATACATTTTATTATTTTTTTATAATCAGATTTGTTATCCAGTTCCATAGTAAAGTTACCGCTTAGCTTTCCTCTTTCATCTTCTTCAAGCCGTCCCTCAATTAAATGTCCCTTGTACTTTCTAACAGCACCTTCAATTTCAGAAAAAAGGTCCGATGTCATTTTAGAAAGGACTTTAAACCTGTGAATTTCTCTGGGGGAAACCGCTTCCCATTCCACATCTATACATCTGTCGTCAATTTCTGAAATATTTTTCAGGTTTGGGCAGTCTCTTTTATGAACAATTATACCTCTGCCCCTCGAAATATATCCAATAATATCATCCCCTGTACTTGGATGACAGCATCCTGCTATGCTTATCATCATATTTTTTTCATCACCTATCTTAAACGTTAAAAGTGCCTGATCCAGAACATGTTTAATTATAGTTTCTTTCTTATTGCTGCCCGAAGACTTAATTTCAGTTTCTTTTTTATCTGTTTCTACAGGAGGATTTTTTTTCTTTGCAATTATATTTTTATCAATATAAAGATTATCCTCATGCTGATTAAGCCAGTGGCGAATTTTATTTTTTGCCCGGGTAGTTGCAACAAATCTTAACCAGTTAACATGGGGTTTTGCAGAGTTGGAAGTCATTATTTCTATAACCTGAGTATTTTTTAATTCTTTATTTAAAGGAATTATTGATCCATCTGCCTTTGCCCCAATTGTGTGGGCGCCTATCTCTGTATGTATATGAAAAGCAAAATCAATGGCCGTTGATTTTTTGGGAAGCTCTATAATATGGCCATTAGGTGTAAATACATAAATTGAATCTCTAAGAAACTCACTACGTATGTTCTCAAGGAATTCTCCTGAGCCGTACTTTATTCCATCCCATTTTTTAAATCTGTTTACAATGGGATGCAGGTCTGAGTTTATTCTTCTAACACTGCCTTTATATTTCCAGTGTGCAGCAACCCCATTTTCGGCAGTGGAATGCATTTCTTCTGTTCTTATTTGAATTTCGGTTATTTTGCCCCCATAACACATTACACTGGTATGAAGACTTTGATACTGGTTGGCTTTCGGCATGGCAATGTAATCTTTAAACCTTCCTTCAATAGGGGGCCATAATTTATGAACCATCCCCAGTATCGTGTAACATTCATTACTGCTGGTACATAAAATTCTTATTCCCAGTAGATCATAAATTTCACTAATATCTTTTTTTCGGCTTTTCATTTTTCGATATATTGAATATATATGTTTTGCTCTTGTACTCGCACTTATCCTTAATCCTTCTTTTGCAGCAGTTTTCAGGATTGTAAGTTCAGCTTTTTTTAAATATTTGCTTTGCTCAGATTTTTTTGATGCAATATAATCTTCAATATAGTCATAAGTAGTTGGATTCAAATGTTTCAAAGCCAGGTCTTCCAGTTCTGCTTTCATCCAGGATATTCCAAGTCTGTCTGCAAGGGGAGCGTAAATTTCAAGACATTCACTGGCAATTGATTTACGTTTTTTTTCGGGAAGGTATTCCAGAGTTCCCATGTTATGAAGTTTATCTGCTAGTTTTATAATTATTACCCGAATATCTTTTGCCATAGCAAGGAGCATTTTTCTTATAGTTTCAGCTTCCTGTATGGATTTGCTTTTTGCCTTTAAGATTGATATTTTAGTAACCCCTTCAACCATATTGGCTACTTCTTTTCCATATCGTCTTTTAATTTCATTAAAAACTATATTTGTATCTTCCAGCACATCGTGAAGCAGGGCGGAAATTATAGTATCAGGATCCATTTTCATATCCAGAAGTATTTCAGCAACCCGTAAAGGGTGTATAAAATATGGTTCCCCACTGGCTCTCCTTTGATCTTTATGAAGCTCTTTTGCCCAGTTTGCCGCATCGAGTATTTTTGTCTGCTCTTTTTCTGTTAGTGAGGAAAGTTTTGTTTTAAAAATTTCAAGCTGATTTCTCAAATTCTTTGACCTATGGTTACTCTGTTTCTGCCGGTTAAATCTTTACTTATACTTGTATTGTAAAATTCCCCTGAATCCAGAAGATTCCTAATTTTATCAGTTTGATCAATACTGGATTCTATTAAAATATAAGCATTTTTATTCATATAATCAGGTGAAATATCAATAATTTTTCTAATAAAGTCCATTCCCTCACTACCGCCGTCAAGAGCCATAGCAGGTTCCTTCCATCCTTTTGCCATCATTCCCATTGTTTCCTGTGATGTTAAATATGGTGGGTTTGTTATAATAAGATCAAATTTATCATCTATATTCTCAAATAAGTCTGAGTGAATTACTTTAATTTCTTTTCCCAGAATTGCTATGCTGTTTTTTCTGCATATTTTTACAGCTTCCAACGAAATATCAGAACAGCTAATATTTATTTTTGGGATTGTATGCTTTAAGGCTATTCCCAGAGCACCGGAACCTGTGCATAAATCAAGAATATTATTTGTAATATCAGATTGTTCTATTATCTGCAGAGCGTTTTCCACAAGAGTCTCAGAATCAGGTCTTGGGACAAGAACATTTTTATCTACATAAAATTTAAGGCCGAAAAATTCCTTTTGCCCAATTAAATATGATACCGGGGTACTATTAATCCGTTTTTTTAGCATATTAATAAAAACTTTATAATCTGATTCGTTTACTAAGTCGGGATAGGATGCCAATAGTTTCTCTTTTGAAATATTAAGAATGAAGGAGAGCAGTACTACAGCATCCAGAAAAGGTGTATCTAAAGTAGATTTTGATTCCTTTAATATAGAAGTTCCTTCGGCCAGAGCTTCTCTTATGCTTCTCATTCTTCCTTTAGAGCTTCCTGATTTGCCGAAAATTGAAGACCATTAATTAGTTCTATCATATCTCCCTGCATAATATATTCAAGTTTATAAAGTGTTAGATTTATTCTATGGTCGGTTACTCTGTTCTGAGGATAATTGTATGTTCTAATACGTTCCGATCTGTCACCGCTTCCAACCTGGCTCTTTC
>JALTGJ010000146.1 GCA_027077185.1 Spirochaetales bacterium
CTCCTTAAGTAAGCGGTTCTTCTCTTTCTCAGGATCTGATCCATGAAAAAGAATGGAAAATAGTTTTTGGAAGAACCCCTCAGTCCCGCCATCTTTGTTATCGGATGAATTTGTATTTGTTAACTTACCCATTTTTTTAATTTATGGCATATTATCCTTCCTGTCAATCTTTAAAAAATAATCTGCCCTGATAAGCTCCCCGTAATTTCATAGTCTTACTTACTAAATTATAAAAACTTCCTTTCTTAAAAAAAGTTCTGGGGGCTCCCAGTCTATGGGAAGGTGTATCGCAGGTAAGTCTGTGAATTATTGTATTTTCGGGAAATCTTTCAATTGCCTCTATAGTATATTCAAGATGACGCAAACCCGAGGGAACAGTTATTTCTCCCATTAAATATTCCCTAAAAAGCTCTGTACCAATAGGTATATGTAAATTATGTATTTTAACTCCCTCAGGATCTAATTTGGAGAGGAAGTTAACGGAACTCATTATTTCCTTATAGCCCTCACCGGGCAAACCAAAAATTAAATGCACAGTGGTCTTAACTCTGTATTTTTTTAGAAGCGAATATGCTTTTAGAAAATGCTCACGGCTATGACCTCGATTAATTCTATCCAGAGTATTATTATTCGAACTCTGAAGACCAAGTTCGACCCATACGTCTATACCCTGCTTCATATAAGAGGCTAATAGTTTAACATTTGCTTCAGAGATGCAGTCAGGCCGGGTAGAAATAATAAGTTCTTTAAAAGGAGCAAGGGACAAACTGTAATCATATATCTCTTTTAACTCTTTTACAGGAGCATAGGTATTTGTAAACGCCTGAAAATAAAGAAGCAAATATTCTGATTTATACCTTCTTTCAATAAAGTTAATACTTGTTGCAACCTGCTGTTTTATTCTTATTTTTCTACTTTCCAAATCTGATCTTAATGAATGGAAATTTTTATTCAGATTGTCAATTTTATCAAAAAGAGGCACTACCCCATTATGGGCAAGATCGGCTTCCTGTCCCCGCTGATAAACAGCTGTAGAACCCAGCTCGTCACAATAAGTGCATCCACCTGTTTTATTCTGCTTTCTGTTTGGACAGGAAAAGCCAGCATCAACTGCTACCCTGTATGCCGATTTACCATATTTATTTTTTAAATAAGAACTATAACTGTAAAAAAGTTGATTCTGCTTTTCCATCAGCACATTATCCATATAGATAAGGTTTACTACAAGTGTTCCCTTCAATACAATTTCCCTCCCCCTCGATACAATTGCACTGTTTAATATGTTAGAGGTTAGTTTTTTAATTTTATCTCGCAATTACTC
>JALTGJ010000147.1 GCA_027077185.1 Spirochaetales bacterium
CAATAAACATTAAAAGGAGTAAATATGGCCGTAGATTGTAGAACACCAGCAAATACAGCAAAAAAATTATCCGAATCAATATGTGTTAAAAAAGTAAATTCCAGTGTATTGAAATTGTTGATATTAGGTATTTTTGCAGGAGCCTTTATAGGTTTTGGGGCTCAGCTGGCAACCGTTGCAGGACAGGATATGAGTTCATATCTTGGAATAGGTTTTACCAAGTTAATTATGGGTGCTGTATTCAGTCTGGGATTAATTCTGGTTGTTATAGCCGGGGCAGAGTTATTTACAGGTAATAATTTAATAATTCTTTCAGCTCTTGATAAAAGAATTTCCTGGGGAAAAGTATTTCAACACTGGGGAATTGTTTTCTTTGCAAATTTCCTGGGTTCAGTTCTTCTTGTTTTACTAATCTATTATTCAGGCCTTTGGAAGTCTTCTAATTATCACGTGGGTGGTTTTGCACTTAAAATTGCAAATGCGAAAGTAAATTTATCATTTGCAGAAGCACTTACCAGAGGAATCCTCTGTAACTGGCTTGTTTGTCTGGCAGTATGGATGGCAATAGCATCCAGATATGTAATTGGAAAGGTAGTTGCTCTTGTTTTTCCAGTTATGGCTTTTGTCGCTTCAGGTTATGAACATTCAATTGCTAATATGTTTTTTATTATAAAAGGTATTCTATTAAAATCCCAGGCTGAAGTTGTCGCCGCCTCTGGGCTTTCTCCTGATGCTCTTTCCAATTTAAACTGGAATGGTTTTATTTTTAATAATCTGGTTCCTGTAACAATAGGTAATATAATAGGTGGTGGTTTCTTTGCAGCTATTCTCTATTGGGTTGTATATTTGAAACCCCGGAAAGAATCAGAAAACAATTAGAATACCACATATTATAATGCATCCTGTTTTTACAGGATGCACTTTTAGAATAGATATTTATAATAAATTATTGGATTTTTTATTTTTTTTTACGAATTCACTTTACAAAACAAAGTACTTTGTATTATATTGTCCTAAAGGAGGTTATATGAACGATAAACATGAAACACCCAGGGAGCAGCTGGATTTAATTGTTTCAATTTTAAATGATTCCAGGGAGGCTTTAAAAAATACCAGTATCCCTTATATTATCTGGGGTGGTTTCTGTACGGCAGGAACTGCAGCCAGTTATGCTCTCGCGTATTTTGGACAGCCGAATTTTATTCTTCCATTCTGGGCAGGTATTTACCTTTTGGCGTTACTGGTTAATGCGGCCTATAAGCGTAGAAAGAAAACCCCGGGGGTAAAATATTTTTCATCAAAGCTTACACTTACCCTCTGG
>JALTGJ010000148.1 GCA_027077185.1 Spirochaetales bacterium
CAAGTGGGAGGACCTGTACTTTATTTCGAGACATGGAGGAGATCATTCTGTGCCACCTCATAAAATAAATTACAGGGCAAATATACGGGCTTTGAAAATGCTTGGAATAGAACGGGTGTTTGCCATCTATGCAGTTGGTTCTATAACAGAAATAGTACCTCCTGGTGGCTTTGGCCTGGTTTCCCAGTTTATAGATTTTACCAGTGGAAGAGAAAGTACTTTTTATAATGGAGGGGCCTCCGGCCTAAAACATACTCCCATGGATGAACCTTACTGCAGAGATCTTGGCCAAAAGATACTGGCATCTGCAGAAAAAAGGGGTTTTCCTATTGCTGATTCCGGTACCTATATTTGCACAAATGGACCCCGTCTGGAAACACCTGCGGAAATTAAAATGTACAAGCTTTTTGGATCGGATTATGTGGGAATGACTGGAGCTACAGAAACGGTCCTTGCCAGAGAGGAAGGTATTCATATTGCTGCAATTGCTTACTCAATTAATTGGGCTGCAGGTATCAAGAAAAATTTAGAGTTTATAAGTGATAAGGATATTGAAACCACAAAAAATAAATTAACAGATATAGCTTTGGAAGTGTTGTTTGATCAGCCTGGTTCCTGCAGCTGCAAAGGATAGTATGTTCCTCTGAATCTTGACATTTTTCATATCCCGGAATATATTAGGATGCTGAATGTTAATCGGAGGAAATAATGTCTAAAGCACATAGAGGATCTGGAATACGTGATCTTGTTAAGGGTGGACGGGGAACATGTCCTGTCTGTAAAAGATCCGGTATTAAAGTTATGTACGAAAATGAAATAAATGAAAAGAAAGTTAAGGTTTGTAAAGAATGTAATAAAGCCATTGCCCATGGAAAGAAAAAAGAAGTATTGGCCGCTATTTAATTAAAACTTTTTTTTAACCTTGAAAATCCTGTCTCTGGGCAGGATTTTTTTAAATTCAGTTTAATTTTGGTGTTCAGGAGATAAAATGACCAAGCAATCTATTCTTATACTTTACATTATTTTTTTTGGTTTGGATCTTCTGTTTCAGAATTTCCTAATATACCTGAATCTATTAGAAATAAAAAGAAACAGTAATAAAGTACCTAATATTTTTGCGGAACATATCGATCGGGATACTTATCTTAAATCTTCTGAATATACCCGGGTAAAAAGCATATTTACTATTATTTCAGGATTATTCAGTTCTGCTATTCTTTTATTTATTGTTTTATCTGGAACCTTTGGTCGTATAGATATCTTTATACATGGCTACGGTTTAAATCCTTATTTTGAGGGTTTAATATATATTTTCATAC
>JALTGJ010000149.1 GCA_027077185.1 Spirochaetales bacterium
TTTTGAAGATTCGCTACCAGAATAACCTTTGAAATCTTTCGAGTCATCAAATGCTCCGTCTCATGGAAGAGTTGAGAGTAATCTTGAAATTTTTAAAGTATTTTTATTTCCAAGTCCGGGATATAACGGAAAAACAGCCGTCCTCATGTGCAAAGAGTTTGCATTGGGACATTGCTCCGCTATTGAAGGATCAATGGTAAGTGCAGAATCAGTAAATGCCATTTCAACTCTAACTCCATTTTTCCTTGCATATCGGCTTACTTCCTTAAAAGGACTGTTTAAAATAACATGAAACGAAGGATAGTTACGCGAATTATTATCCCCGGAATGAAAAGATTTATGATGGCCTTTAAGAAGAGACTTTTCGAATATCTCTGCAATTTCCCTGCGGCGTTCTAAAAAATGATCAATTGAATCAAGCTGAATAAGCCCCATTGCCGCATGCATATTTAGAAGAAAAGAAGTTAAGGGTAAATCTGATAATATATTTTTCAGAGCTGACATTGTAGTTTTGTTCCCTGCATATAGAGCAGTCCCTTCCCCGGAAGTTATAATGTCATGAAGTTCCATTCTCAGAATAACAAAATCTGGTTTCCAATCCAAATCTTCATTTATAGAATTACAACCAATTGTAGTAGTAATATCTTCTATTACAGGTACTTCAAGTTTAGAATATATTTTATAATCAGGAGAAATACCATTACCTGAATAAAGAATAATTCCATCAATTCCAAGTTTAATAAACTTATTAATTTCTACAGGATCTATAGAACCTGTAGACGGATCTACATCTGCATAAACAGGAATTATTGACAGCTTTTCAAACTCTTTAATATAAACAGCCGGAGAAAGTGCCGAAATAAGAATTTTACTTCCAGACTTGAAATTCAATGAATTTAATGCAATTGAAATTGCTGTAGAATAATCTCTGAGCAATGCCCCAGACTCTAAATTTAAATAGTCTGAAAGTGCTTTTAAAAGAATCTCATTCCCGTTTTCCGATTCGATGTAATCAGATACAAGAGTAGAAAGGAGGGCATCCATTTCTTTACGTTTAATCAAAGGCTTATACAGAGGTATCATATATTTAACTACTTAACTGACCAAGCTTCTGCAATTCTTTGGGATCAAACAACCTTTCAATATCCAGCAAAATTAAATAACCTTCATCCCGTGTAAATACTCCCTGAATATACTCAGCCCCTATTCCGGATAGCATCTGGGGGGGAAGCTGCATTTTCCCAAGATCTTCTGTAATAACTCTTGAAATTTTATCTATTATTATACCAAGTTTCATACCACTTGTTTTTATTATAATAAAACCACTAAGCAGTTTATCCTCTTCAGTTAATTCAGCTCGTCTAATTTGAAAACGCTTATGTAAATTTATGATCGGTATTATCTCACCACGAAGGTTAAAAATGCCATCGACATAATTAGGTGCATTAGGTATAGATCGAGTCTCTTCAACCCTTACAATACCATCAACAATCATTATATCTATTCCGTAACTCTCCGCTCCTAATTGGAATGTTACTAACTGTAATTTATTGTCATTATTTTCTGCCATTTTTCCTCCCGTCTTAACAATACTAAGGATAATTAAGAAAAGACTATTTTGCAAGTGAATTTAATGTATGATAAATACAGGGATACTACTTTTTCTTATAATATGTACAGTATTAGAGCCCAAAAGATATTCTGTCAGCTTATGTTTTCCATGAGAACCCAGAACAAACACATCCACAAGCCCGGATTCCATCATTTCCAGTGATCTTTGAGCAAGGGAATATGAACAATTTTCGATAATTACTTTAATATTATTTTGTTTTAAAATTTTTATTTTTTTCAAACTCTCTTCGGAAAAATCTTTCTTTTCATTTTTTGCGATAATCTGAAGAACAGTGCTGTCGGCACTTAATTCTCTTAAATAATAATCAATGGCATTTTCTGAAGAATCATTACCTTCATATACAAGAAGAACCCTGTTTAGTTTGATTTTACTTCCAGGACATATTAATACAGGAACTTCAGCTTTTCGAATAAGATCTTCAGATGTAGAACCTATCAACTCATGTTTATAAGAAGCATTTTCACCTCTTTGTCCCAAAACCAATAAATCAGATTTATTTGAAATTTTTGCCAATTGCTCAGAAGGGTCACCTTCAAGAATCAATCCTGATTTTATAATTTTTGTGTTTAATTTAATATTATCACAAATTTTAATACACTTTTCTGCAAATATTTCATTGTCTTTATTTAGCTTTTCATATATTTTTGTTAATTGAGGGTCAACAGGTACATACAACCTTTCATAAGCAATATCGTATGCAGCACCGGAGTATATAAAAGGAATCTGTGTTTTCCTTTCATCCAAGACAAATACAGCAGACAAATCCTTCTCAGCACCTGGAAACAGCTCAGAAGCACATCTATAGGAATCAAAACTATCTTTAGATCCATCAATACCAACAATTATATTTTTCATCTGAAAAACCTCCCAGGTCAATTACCAGATTGCAGAACAACACATAACCTAAAATCACTCTAATCAGTGTTAACCGTTATCTTTATAGTCCCCTGTAGTTTAAATGTATTACGATAATGGAAAATTGGCAAGAAATTGTTTATAATCCAATTTTTTTATGGCTGTCACCCCTTATTTCATAAACCCCGTGCAGGGAGACCCTGCCCCTACGTTGCGGCAAATGAATCGGAATGAAAATAATTTTGCAGGTTTGTTAATATAAAACAGGCGGGGTCGGGCTTTGCATGGGTTCCGTCGGTTTTCGTATGGAATGGGTTTAAACCATTCCCTACAAAAATCGACCGCCTGCGGCGCCATTACAATCCCTGACAGGGTTGGATTACAGAATGCTTTTTATTGTTGTGTATGTAGTTATGGAAATGGTAAGCTGAATTACCCATAGGTTGGAAAACAAAAGTGCCCCACCTGTGAAGAAAAAATAGAGTCCATCCGTTACTGTATGTAAATAACGACAAATACAACACGCGGACAGACTCAAAATGATAACTATGAAAATGTACCAAAAAATTAGAAATTGCAAGATAGGTATTATGTCTAATTTGGGCGTTTTCAAAACAACTATAAATTATTAAATCTCTTTTGTTGTATTGTTTAATAAATAGCTGTATTATGTATACATGGATACACATAAATATACTGTCTATTATAGCTATAGGTATCCATCTAAAGGAGTATATTATGAGAACTATTCAGATGACTCTTGATGAAGATCTTGTTTTAAAAGTTGATGATATTGTGTACAAGCTCGAAACAACCCGCTCTGCGTTTACAAGAGAGGCACTTCGTAAAGCTGTTGAACAGTATAATACTCATCAGCTGGAAGAAAAACACAGAAAAGGATACCTTCGCAATCCTGGAAATAAAGAAGAGTTCGGTATTTGGGAAGAAGAGCAAAACTGGGGTGATAAATGAAAAGGGGAGAAATTAGATGGTACAAATTTAAAGCACCTGATAAGAAACGACCTGTACTAATTTTGACCCGTAATTCTGTTCTGGATTATCTCGGGGAAGTCACAGTGGCTCCTGTAACTTCAACTATTAGGGATATTCCGAGCGAAGTAGTCCTTTCCGAACAAGATGGAATGACAAATGAATGTGCCATAAATTTTGATCACCTTCAGACTGTATCAAAAGGAAAAGTTGGATCATTAATAACAACTTTGTCACAGAAAAAATTAGAAAAAGTGTATAACGCTATACATTTTGCATTAGATCTTTAGGATTTCTTTGGACTAAGAATTTCGAATATTCCAACTGCAGCCCATAAATGCAGTATAATTATGGGATTCTAATTCAGCATAAGTAAAACAACCACCATAAGGAAGCAGTGAAATACTGATAATCCCAGCAGAATTAGTACAGTAAAAAGAAAATCTCTGGGAATCAAAAGAAAAGAGTATTAATTTAGGAGATAAAAAAAACCCGTGGTATTTTAATCCCACGGGTTTCATTATAGTGCAAAATATTCTTTAGCCAATAACTTCTTTATAATCATGAAGCAAGCTGGCCTTCCCTTCAAGAATAAAAGACATATTCATTCTTACCCTTGGTACCATCTTTTCTATAAAAATCTCTGCAACTTTTAGTTTACGATCAGCATGAGCTGAATCCCTCAAAAACAGATATCCAATAATAATATCTGTCGCCATTTCCACCAGACGTCTTGAATGATAGGTTACATAATCCGGTCCTTCCAGATCCTTTATCCCTACAAGAGTTTTTTCGAAATCATGACGTGCCTTAAGAAGATTTTTATGGAGCTCTTC
>JALTGJ010000150.1 GCA_027077185.1 Spirochaetales bacterium
CATTTTTGTGAGCTGCTTTAATTAACGATAGAGCCTTTATTGGACCACCGCTTTTTGCAAGCTTAATTACAAGTCCTTTTACAGAAGGAGCCTTTTCAACAAGATAATAAAGATCTTCCATATTCTGAAAGCTTTCATCAATAAATACAGGAATAGAACTTTCTTTTGCTACAATTTCAATCTCTTCAAAAGTACCTTTAATAGGTTCTTCAATTAATTCAATATTTAATTTTTCAAGTAATGATATTTTTTTTATTGCTTCATCTATACTCCAACCCTGATTTACATCTATTCGAAATAAGTATCCAGGGGATTCATCAGCCAGCTTACTAATAATACTTAAGTCATTTCCTACTCCGGCTTTGACCTTAAATATTAATGAGGGTGAGGATTGTGCGTCTAATAACACTTCCTCGGGTGTACTGCCGGTAACAGTATAGGAGGTCGGAGCTATCTTTTTTTCATCCAAACCCAAATATTCTCCAAAACTAACTTCCGACATTTGAGAAAGGAGATCAATTAAAGCTGATTCTACTGCACTTCTGGCAGGCATAGTATCTACAGGAATATCCCATTCAAAATTCCTGGCCATACCCTCTGTTAAAAGTCTAAATAAATCTTTTGTTCTTATCTTCTCTAAATCTTTTTCGATTTTCACAGAGCTATGCTCATAATAAGGAACAACCGGAGCTTCTCCCACTCCAAAAAAGGATTTATACTGAATAAGAAAAAAAACATTTTCACGGAAATCATAAGTTCCATGAGATAATTTAAATGATTTTTTTAGTGGCAGCTTAACCCGCCAGATATATTTTAATAATTCTTTTTCCATAAAAAGAGTGTAACCCACATTAACAAATATTATCAAATAGAATATTTTTAATTACTTATATTTCATTATTTCATTTCTAATGATAAGATGATTGGTATGAATAAAGATAGATTTGTAGATAAATCAAAAAAAGAGTTAATCTATGATTAATCAATTTTACATTGGAGTAGATGGCGGAGGTAGCCAAAGTACAATACTCATAATGGACAATCAAAACAGAGAACTTATACGTATTAAAAAAGGACCGACAAATCCATTTTCTATTGGAATCGATGCAACAGAATCTGTACTAAGCTCATCCATAAGGGATTTAATTAAACAGGAAAAGTATCCTATATCCAAATGTAAGGGCATTTGCATAGGGTCTGCAGGAATCCACCATCCGAGAGATGCAGAAAATTTAAGATTGCGCCTACAGAATCATTTTCCCAAAACATCAATATATGTTACTAATGATTATGAAATTGCTTTAGTAGGAGGAACAGCTAAACTCGAAGGCATAATTATAATTTCAGGCACAGGATCTGTTGCTTATGGCCGTTCAGGAAATCATCAATTTGTTAGAGCAGGTGGATGGGGACATCTAATAGGTGATGAAGGAAGTGCATATTATATAGGGAAGCAGGCTCTTGTATCAATTTTCGAAACTTCGGACAGTAATAACAAAAAATCCCTAATGGAAGAAATGGTTCTTGCCAGCAAAAACTGTAAAGATCTTGACGATTTAATGTTCTGGGCATATAAATTAGCCACAAAGAAAGATATTGCGGATCTGTCTATGGTTGTTGATCTTGCCTGTAAAAGGGGAGATTCAGATTCCTATAAAATTCTTTTAAATGCAGGCATGGATCTTACAAAGCTCCTGGATAATATTAGAAAACGCCTTCTATTTACTACAGGCAATATTCCAATGCTGTTAAGTGGAGGTGTATTGACTAATAATGATATTGTAAAACGTACATTTCTAGAAAAAGCCATGGATAAATATCCTGATATCCTTCTTGTAACAGCAGAAAATGACGCAGCATATGGAGCAGCACTTTTAGCAAAAAACTTCCAAAATAATGTGGAGAATAATTAATGAAAAATGGAATAGAGATTATAAAACAGATTATTGATGAATTACCTAAAGCAGAAAAAAAAACTGCTTCGTTCATTATTAAAAATCCTGAAAAAATAAGACACCTTAATATATCTCAACTGGCAGAAGCATCACAATCCAGTACTGCAGCTATAGTACGTCTTTGTAAACGGTTAAACTTTGACGGATTTCAGCAGTTAAAACTCTCAGTTGTAATAAATGCAATAAATAAACAGAAACAGAACTCTTTTGAAGATTTTAAAATTGAAAGAGGTGTTCAGATAAATGAAATTATATCCTCCAGTTCAGAAAAAGTAAAGAATGCTCTGGATCTTGTGCCAAAGGTAATTGATAGTGAAAGTATAAAAGATGCGGCTAATCTCATACACAAAGCTGGTAATATACAAATCCTTGGCATCGGAGCCAGCGGTATAGTAGCTCTGGACTTAATGCAGAAACTTCAGAGAATAGGAATTCCGGCATACTATTACCCTGATGTGGATATGCAGCTCACAACAGTATGCAATATGAGTAAAAATGATTTGTGTATAGGAATTTCCTATTCAGGACTTAATCCCAGTGTATATAAAGCACTGAAACAGGCAAAACTACAGAATACAAAATGTGTAACATTAACAAGGTTTGGTTCAAATAAGTTATCTGAATTGGGAGATGTTAAACTATTTGTTCCTGCAGTAGAACCTCTTATAAGAGAAGCTGCAACGATATCCAGACTTAGCCAGTTATTTATTGTAGATGTGCTTTTTACCTATCTAATATCCCTGAATCCTGATAAAATAAAACAAAGTCTAAAAAAAACCTGGGAGATTATCCATACAGAGAACTCATAACCTTATCCATATATTAAAAATATTTTTTAATTATTCAATTTCATTTTGACAATTTTTTTAATATGGTGCATACTATTGCAGTAGCTAAAATTGAGGAAGAATAATGCATAAACAAGTATGGGAATTGGATGCTGATAAATTTATTAATACTGAAACTCCTTTCCATCTGGGGTTTCTTGTTACAGAAGCAAGTCACCCTTATACAAAAACCTTAAGCAAAACTATTAAGGATAATACTGCTAATGGTATCTCTAAACTGCTTTCAGTGGACTCGGATATTTCAAAAACTTTTGCACTAAATACTAATAACCCGGGATTACAAACTCTTAAAGAAAAAATAACAGAATCTGTGTTGGAAGAAAAGCGAATTATTTTTTCAGGATGTGGTTCTACAGGTCGTTTGGCAATACTGCTTGAATCAATGTGGAGAAAAGGATGTCTGAGATTGGCAGACAAGCTTGATAAGACTGAAGAAAATACAAAACCAGCAGAATTACTTAGAAAATCTGCTTCTTCTGTCAGAGGAATTATAACCGGTGGTGATCGTGCTCTTATAAAATCTGTAGAAAATTTTGAAGATTATCAGGAATTTGGAAGGCAGCAGGTAAGAGAATTAAATCTTAATTCTGGAGATGTTTTTCTTGCAATCTCTGAGGGAGGAGAGACTTCTTCTGTAATAGGGACTGCTCATGAAGCTCTTGAAAGTGAGTGTAAAACTTTTTTTATTTTTAATAATCCTGCAGATTTACTTTGCAAAAATATTGAACGTTCCAGAATTTTAATTGAAAACCCAAAAGTAACCAGTATAGATCTCACAACCGGACCAATGGCAATATCAGGTTCAACAAGAATGCAGGCTACTTCTATGGAGTTACTTGCAATAGGATCTGTACTTGAAATTGTACTGATAAATATGCTGCAAAATACAAAATTAAAAAACGAATACAGACTAAAAACTCATGAAGATTACAGTAAAGCATTTAATGCTCTATTGCACTCTTTGCAGGATGACCAATCGATCAAAATATTGGCCTCTGTAGTAGAACTGGAAGAACAGAAATATACAAATAAAGAAATGATAATTTACACGATCAATGACTTTCTATTGGATATTTTTACAGATACAACAGAAAGAACTCCAACTTTTTCAACTCCGGCACTAAAAAGTTCATTTTCAAAAGAAGATCCTTCACCCTGGGCTGCAGCCCTTCAGCCCCAACTGAATACAAAAGAAACATGGATGGGGATGATTGGAAGAGAACCAATTGGACTGGATTGGAATTCCAAATTGTATAATATTTTGGGATCTCCTGAACTTGAAAAGAACCCACCCTCACTGGGCATAAAAGAAATTTATTCTTACAAAATAGGTTCAGAAGGTTTTGGAGTATACAGTAAGAACAAATTTACGCATGTAGAAATAATAATACTTGATAAACAAAGCAGTAATTCTCAAATTACAGAACATAACTTTTGCCCTTCCAAATTCAGGCTAATTATTTCGGATTCAAACAGTAACAGTACATATTTAGTAAAAAATAAACTTGAG
>JALTGJ010000151.1 GCA_027077185.1 Spirochaetales bacterium
TTTTTACTTTTAATCCATATTTCCGAATTATTCCCAGTTCCTGCATATTCATCTGGAACCCACCGTCACCGGCAAACATAAGAACCTGTTTATGAGGATTCCCAACAGCGGCACCTAATGCAGCTGGCAGACCATAACCCATTGTTCCAAGACCACCTGATGTAAGGAAACTTCTTGGATGCCTTATTCTATAATGTTGTGCAACCCATATCTGATTTTGCCCAACATCTGTAACAACAATAGTATCTTCTGGAAAATATTTCTGAGCTAATTGTATAATGGCCTGAGGTTTAATTTTATTACTTTTTTCGTAACTTAAAGGATAATCCTCTTTATATTTAACAAGTATATTTTTCCACTTAGAAATATCCATTTTAATATCTACACTATTAAGTTCTTTTAAAACTGATTTTGCAGAACCAACTATGGGAAGATCTACTTCAATATTTTTTCCAATTTCAGCAGGATCTATATCAATATGAATAATTTTTGCATTTTCTCCATAGGTTTTAGGATCTCCAATTATTCTGTCAGAAAATCTAACTCCCACCGCCATAATAAGATCTGCATTCTGAATGGCATAATTTCCATAAAGAGTACCATGCATACCTATAAAACCAAAAAACTGATTATCATCTTTGGGGTTAATTCCATTTCCCATAAGTGTATGAACAACAGGGATTCCTGTTTTATCTAAAAATTCATTCATTTCCGACATAGCATCTGCAAGATTAACTCCACCGCCACTTAAAACCAAAGGTCTTTTTGACGCTGACAATAATTTTATAGCGCTTTTAATCTGTTTGGGATGACCGGAATCTTTAGGCCGATAACTTTGCAAATCTACAGTATCCGGATAATTAAATTGAAAATCCTGTCTTTGAATATCTCCGGGAATATCTATTACAACAGGGCCGGGACGACCTGAACCAGCTATATAAAAAGCTTTTTTTATTGTAACTGCCAGGTCCTCTATGTTTTTTACAAGAAAATTAGCTTTGGTAATTGGCATTGTAATGCCCGTAACATCTGATTCCTGAAATGCATCGGTTCCTATAAGACTGGAAGAAACCTGACCTGTCAAAACAACCAGGGGACTGGAGTCCATATAAGCTGTTGCAATACCTGTAATAGTATTTGTTGCTCCTGGTCCTGAGGTTACAATAACAACACCGGTTTTACCGGTAGACCTGGCATAACCATCTGCAGCATGGGTCCCCCCCTGCTCATGTCGTGGCTGAATAAGGTTAAGCCCCTCTCCATGTTTATAAAGTTCATCAAAAATTGAAATAACAGCACCGCCTGTATAACAG
>JALTGJ010000152.1:0-3944 GCA_027077185.1 Spirochaetales bacterium
AACAAAAAGTGCTGCAGGAAGAGGATATATTCGCCCTATACCCTTCATATCTGCCCAGTTTTCTTTTTCTGTCGAATGGGAAAAATGCCCGGCTATGGAAAATAAAAGCATTTTTGCAGCAGTATGGTTTACAATAAGGAACATTATTCCCTTAAGGGCATCCTCTGTAGCAATACCAATACCTACTGCAATTATCCCCATCTGTCCGATGGAAGAGTAAGCCAAAACTTTCTTAAAATTCTTTTCGGTAAAAGCTGCGCCCTCACCAATTAAAACTGTTAATCCTCCTAAAACAATAAGCATAATTCTCATTGAGGATATTGAAGTTCCAAAAACTGAAAGGGGATTTGCTAAAGTCATCATTAGTCTGAGCATTACAGCAACTCCAGCTGCTGCTCCAATACCGCTTATCGATGCTGCAATGGAATAATCTGCTCCACGATAAGCTCCACCTACCCATGAATTAAGAGGGAAAATCTTTGATTCAAGCATAAAAGGAAAAATAATAAGTGTAAGTGCAAGAAAACCAAAAGCTGGATTAAAAATATCCGACTCTGCCAATACTGCAATATTCAAGACACCCGAGGCACTGTAAATTAATGCAATTCCAGCAAGCATTGACAAAGAAGCAATTTGTGCCTGAATAAGATATTTTAAGCTCCCGGAAGCCCCGTATTTAGATGATCCCGATGCAATAAGTGAAAAAGAAGCAATCCCTCCAATTTCAAGAAATACAAATAAATTAAAAATATCTGCCGTCAGGACCATACCAACAGAAGCTGTAACAAACAGGGTATACAGCAGATAGTATTGGCCGCTCTTCCGGTCTTTTAATATATCCTTCAGCATTACAAGAAATGCCGCCACAAAAATAAGGATAACAATGCCTAAAGAGAAAGGACTTATAAAAAAATTGATACCGAAAGGAGGAGCCCAGTTCCCCATAATTACTGACTGCGATTTAATAAGAACCGAAGGATATAGATATATTCCAAAAGCAGCACTTAACAAATATGAAAGCATAGATAAATATTTTCCAAATCCTTTAAGGAAAACTGTTCCTATAGGTATCAAAAAAACTGCCGTCAAAGGGATTACCAGGAGTATAATTCCATTATTCATGACCTGTCTCCTCGAAATTCAAGATGTTTATGTTCACGAAAGTAGTTTAATGTAAGGGTTAGAGCTAATGCAGTTGTTCCCAGACCAATAACAATAGAGGTAAGAACAAGAGCATGAGGAAGAGGATCCACAAAATTAAGAGAGGAAGATGAAACAGATTTGATAATTATCGGAGTCTTTCCACCTTTAAAAAAACCCATAGATACAATAAAAAGATTTATCCCTGTTTCCATTAAATTAAGGCCAAGTAAAATTTTAATAATATTTTTTTTGGTTAATATTCCAAAAATACCAACCATAACAAGGGAAATCCCGCTTAAAGTAAAAAGTATTGTTTCCATTTATTTTTCTCCTACAAAATGGCCGATAATTGCACTTAGTTCCGAAGCAACCTTGATACCAATTAGCGCATAAAGAATCATAATACCGGCAGCACTGAAAACAGCTCCTAACTCACCGGTTGGAAGGAAATTCGCTAAAAATGACCCTTTAAAGACAAGCCCGCCAAGGCCCATTGCAAGAATACCCAGCCCGGCAAGGGATTCCAGAATTTTAAATAACGATCCCCTGAATTTTTTTCCAAACGCAAGGAACTGAACCATATATGCAGATGCTATTACAGCTCCACCTGGAAATCCGCCCCCAGGCGATAAATGCCCATGAAGGATAATATATATCCCGACCACAACAGCAAACAACATAATCATTGGAACTGCTGTTGTAACGATGGAACTTGCTTCTACTTCAATCTTTCTTTTACGATTCTGCATTAGAAGTCCAACGCCGGCAGAGGCGGCAAAGAGAACCAGAACCTCTCCCAGAGTATCAAGTGCCCTGTAATCGACAACAATTGCCGTAACAATATTTGCAGATCCATCTTCATAACCACTCATCCCAGGTTCAACTATCTTACCCGACGATTTTTCCGGATTACCGGCTGTTTTTAATATGAAGTTATAGGAAATCCTTTCCTCCAAAGCAGCACCAAGAGCTTTCCTCCCTGGCCGTGTATCTGTAAAAACAAGATATAGTACCGAAGAAAGAAAAATAATTAGAAGTAATGCTGTTATATGTATTAGAGATTCATTTCGTTTCATCAAACCCCTCCTCTTCCAAACGCTTTACGGTCCAGAAAAAAAGGGCTGTAGTAAGAACAGCACCTATTGACGCTTCGGTTATTGCAACATCATAAGCCTTCATCATTGCAAACATTAATGATGAAGTAAGACTGACAATCCCGAAAGTAATTACTGCATTTTTAATGGATTTTTGGAATACTACTGTAATTCCTCCAATAAAGAGGAAAATTCCAACTACAGATATCCATACTGCCATTACACAACCTCCTTATCGTTTTTAAGTTCATCGATACCATCAATTATAATTTTTTCACCACTGTCATGAGCAGCTCTGGCAAGATTGTGACTGCCAATAGGATTGGTAAATAGTACAAAAAATCCTATAACAAGTAATTTTGCCCACCACCCGGGTTCCATAAAAAAAACTCCGGCTATTATGGAGATAAAGCCAAGAGTTGTTGCCTTTGTTCCTGCCTGAAGCTTATTAATCGCATCAGGCATTCGAAAAACACCAAGGGTTCCAAGAAAAATAAAAACAGCTCCGACTATTAGAAAAAAAGATCCTAAAAATAACACCTATATCCCCCTTTCAAGATATCTTGCAACAACAAGAACTGCTGCAAATGAAAGAATTGCATAAACAAGAGCAATATCCAAAAGGAAAGCTGATTCAAAAATAAGTGCAAGCAGAGCAATTACCGCAGTAACAAGGGTAGTTAACACATCCAGAACTATTGCTTTTGTTGAAGAGTTTCTGGAAAAAATCATTCTCAATAAAGCAAGAACAGCCCCAATTAAAAGAATTATCAAAACAAACATATTTATATTCATTCAGTAACTCCTTTTATAAACTTTTCAAAAGGTAGAACAATAGTTTTCCTGGTTTCCTCTTCTCCGGTTTTATCTGCTTTTACACGGTGAATATAAACCTCATCATCTTTCAAATCGATGGTTAAAGTTCCGGGAGTCAGTGTAATGGAACTGGTTAAAAGCAGTTTACCTTCATTGGATTTTAATAGAGTCCCGGATTTAACAACCGAAGGCTTTATTTTTAACACAGGACTTATGACAATAAGAGCAATTTCAATATTTGCCACTATCATCTTCCATAAAAAATAGGGTGCATATATGAGTCCCCTGACTATTCTTACAGGATTAAAAACCCTGATATCGAAAGGAAGATATTTGAAAAGGATAGAAGCAGAAACTAATGCAACAACAATCCCCAATAGTAATTCTCCCGATTTCAGAGGTATAACCAGCAGGACATAGACAATGTAAGAGGCAACAGCTGTTGCAGAAAATCTAAAAACTTTACCCATAGCTAACTCCTTTACGTAATTTTAAGTGTATGAAGAAATTCAAATAGATCTTTTATGTTTCTTGATAATAAATGATAATAAACCTGTTTCCCCTTTCTCTCCTTACCAAGATACCCTGCAAGTGTAAGGATTCTTAACTGCTGTGATATATTGGAAGAATTTCCATCTACCAATGTTACAATTTCAGATACTGAGAAGTCCCCTTCAGCTAAAACACATATTATTTTAAAGCGGAAAGGGTTCGAGACAAGATCCAGCATATTCTGGATACTTGTGCATCTGTCCTTCTCTTTAAATCGGGTTTTAATTTTCTTAACAGCTAACTGTGAATCTATATCATTTAACATATTATAAAATTATAAAGTGTTGCGTTGAACTTGTCAATGATTTTTATTATTGTGTTTTTTGGATAATATTATAG
>JALTGJ010000152.1:3954-4277 GCA_027077185.1 Spirochaetales bacterium
ACAATATTGCTGTATTGTAGAATTAATAAATTACTAACCGGAGAAGACAAATGCTTACTACTGTTCAAAAATTAAAAAAACTTACAAAAGATATTGTACTCCTTGAACATGCAATAGCTACTCTATCCTGGGATCAGGAAACATACATGCCCTCCCTTGCAATTAGGGAAAAAGGGGAACAGCTTGCACTGCTTCAGGGTATAATGCATGAAAAAACAACATCACCTGAAATAGGTCATCTACTAAAGGAACTCGGTGCAGATGATCATAATCCCTCAGGTAAATCCAATGAGGCCGCTGCAACAGACAAGGCATTTATACGT
>JALTGJ010000153.1 GCA_027077185.1 Spirochaetales bacterium
GTGTTTGTTTCTATAGATAGCAAACACCTTCAGTTATCAGCTCCCCGGAATGGCTCCTTCAGAAAAATAAAAATATCAGCAGCGGGTTTTAAATTGCAGGTAGAACAGGAAGGTTCATTCCGGTTTGATGGAAAAGTTCTGAAAATATACATTACGAAAAACCTTATCCGATCTTCTTCATGAAGCGGTCAGGTTTATTTATTGTTAACCAAATAAAGCATCTATTATGAAAAAAAGCATTGTTTTATCCATTGTGCTGGCCGTGTTTATCCTGCATACCAGTGGCGTATTTGCTCAGAAAACTGACAAAAAAACTAAAAAGGATGACCAAGAAATATTACAAAAACAAAAGAATCAGCAGGAACAACAGTTGAAGATGCTCCAGGAGATCATGAAGCAAAATATGGAAGAACAAAGGAAAGCCCTGGAGAGGATGAAAGAAGAAAACATTCAACAAACACCTAGTGAACGGGACTTTTTTTACGGAAAAAATAATTGGAGTGGCAGAGGATTTTATACCCCTCCATACTCTAATAAAAGTTCGACGCTTACACTCCAGAAAACATTTAAAAAGCAAACCGGAGTATCCAGCACTTCTTTTGATGTAGATGAAAAAGTTACCAGTATTCGTTTTACCGTCAGGGGATCTGTGAATAACAAAGATGGCTATATCAAGATAGATATTAGCTCTCCTGATAACAGGGAGTATAAATCTTTTTTTATTAAGAATACAGCAGATATAATGTGGACACAAACGCTTAAAATTACTGATGAAAACAAGAAAAAATATATAGGAGAGTGGGGGATTTCAGTAGCAGTTAACGAAGCGGAAGGAAATTATAATGTTACGGTTTTCACTTTTTAAATACAAATCACAACCTGTAAGATCCAAGAGAGAATGAGAGAATGATAGAATGAGAGAATGAGTGAATGATTGAAATTTCAAATTCCCCGCTTGATTGGCAGGCAGGTGCCTTCCGCCTTCTGCCTTTCCTCCTTCCCGGTAACTCTTTTAACATTCTTTAACAATAACCTTTAACAAGCTGTATAATAATATGATATGTATTATATAGCGGGATTTGACGGAATGCCGGGGCTTGACAGATATTTTCCTGCCATATAAATTTGTTGACTGTTCTGATTGTCTTATCTAAAATTAAGGAGGATAGTTTATGTCTTGCAGTATGAAACCCAGGAAGTCTTTTTTTATTTCTGCCTTTGGAATGTTCATGTTTTTCACGGTTGCTGTCCAGGCACAGAGTGTTACGTTATACACACCTTATACAAAAGTATCTGT
>JALTGJ010000154.1 GCA_027077185.1 Spirochaetales bacterium
TCCATATACTTCATATTAAAAAACGTATCGGAAGATAATTCAACATACTCTGTAATTTTTGCAATTCTATCTGCTATAGAAAAATTATCCTCTGACAAAGCACAACTTAAAGCTCCAAGGCCAGCTGTATTACCTACAGATTCAGTCTTAGACAGAAGTTCTACAGGGAACAACCCAATATCTGCTGCACTTTTCTTAGAAATATAACTTCCAAACCCTCCGGCAATATATAAATGATCAACTTCAGCAACAGACCGTCCTGCTTTATTCAGAAGAGAAAGAATTCCGGCAGATATAGCAGCCTTAGCTAACTGAACCTCACGTATATCCCTCTGAGTAAATACAATATCTTCGCCATTACCGGAATCAGAAGAATCTGCTACAAGAAAAGAGACTCCGTCTTTATTAACCTTTAATTTTTTCAACAAGTCTGAATTTACAGCAGTCCCTACTTCATCTTTATCCAGAATTCGCCCTGTAAAATTAACAAGACCGCTTTTTAGAAGAACTGCAACAATATCTATAATTCCCGAACCACAAATACCTATTGCTTTTTTATTTCCTATGGTAGAAAATTTTATTTCACGATTATCAATAGCAGCACTGTCAACTGCCCCGACTATTCCACCAAGTCCACACGATATATGAGCACCTTCAAATGCAGGACCTGCAGCTGTTGAACAGCAATATAATTTATCTTTATTACCAAAAACTATCTCACCGTTTGTTCCAATATCAATTAAAAGAGACAACTCTTCTTTTTCATGTATTCCAGTTGCTAGAATACCTGCAACAATATCAGCACCAACATATCCGGAAATTGAGGGTATAGAATAAATTATACAGTTAATAGGAAAATTATTAAAATCTGATGAAGATATACTCATAGATCCAAGAAACCCGGGAATAAAAGGGGCTACTGCTATACCAGAAGGATCTACCCCATAAAAGAGATGGAGCATTGTTGTATTCCCTGCAATCATAACAGAATATATATTTTCTCTGGATATATTATTTCTTTCTGAAAGAAAAATACATAGGTCACTTATCTGGGTAACTATTTTTTTCTGTAATAATTCAAGTTTCCCATCTCCCTGCATACTGTATTCAATTCTTGAAATTACATCTGCTCCAAAAATTTTCTGACTGTTAAGCCCGGAAATTGTATCCAAAGTTTTTCCAGTACCAGAATCCAAAAGATATGCAGCAATAGTAGTTGTACCAATATCTACCGCTATACTATAGTTAAGGCTTTCTGTATTACCAGGTTCAACATTTAATAATTGCCCAATTG
>JALTGJ010000155.1:0-542 GCA_027077185.1 Spirochaetales bacterium
GTAGGTGCCGGTGATTGCTTCGTCAACAGCAGGTCTATTGCTATCGTCGTGCATAGCTCCTGATGATTCAGCCCGGTAATAGTAAAGATCAACGAGCGCTTCTTCATATTTTTGTTGGATGAAGACCATATCGGTGAAGTAGTATTCGGGTGCGGAATTTACCAAATCATAAACTGAAGTAACTTTGTCTGTTTTATTATCGGTGAACGTAATTTTCTGATCATCTACCCCAATCTTACCGTAGGCTATTACAGCTTTATTTCCAAGAGAAGTTGTGGCTGCTTCGCCAACTTTAGTAGCATAATCAGCTACATCTGGATTCTGACTGGTGACCCAAAGATTTACATTATGAAAATCTTTTGTCGGTTGATAACCTCTTATTTTATCCATAACACTCGCAAAGGCAGAAGGTGTTACAGCAGTTATGTAAAACAGCAGGATAATAACTGAAATAATTCTATTGGGCTTTTGCGATATTCATGCTTTAAATATATGACTCCCCTGCAAAAAGGATAAGAATTCCCAAATTCCAAAAAGTATGA
>JALTGJ010000155.1:552-4241 GCA_027077185.1 Spirochaetales bacterium
GTGTTAAAGGATCAATTGAGGATTTAACCGGAGAAATACCACTTCCTGCTATAGCTCATGTTATTAAGGATAATCTTCTTCACTATGTTGTTATTCATAGAATAAAAAAGGACAAACTATTAATGACTCCCCTGCAAAAAGGATAAGAATTCCCAAATTCCAAAAAGTATGATAAAATTCCTTTCAGGAGAGAGGAATGTTTCAGACAAACACAAAGCACCAGCAACGGAAAATGTTCACAGCAGTAGATCAGTTGCCAAAAACCGCCAGAAAACTATTGGAAGGATCATGGGCTCAAACCTTTTACGATGAGTATTTTTGCAAGATAGATGAAAAAGTATTTTCTGTTCTTTACAGTAATAAGAAATCAAGACCTAATACACCTGTAAATATATTGATGGGCTTTGAAACTTTAAAGTCCGGATTTGGATGGAGTGATGAAGAATTATATAATCATTTCCTATTTGACTTACAGGTAAGATATGCTCTTGGTTTGCAGGATTTTGATGAAGAATACTTTGACCTTAGAACAATTTATTACTTCAGAGGAGCACTATGCGAATACGAAAGAGCTGAAGGTATAAACTTAATTCAAAAAGCGACTGAAAAAATAACAGACAAACAGATTGAAAAGTTTAAAATAAAAACAGGTCTGCAAAGAATGGACTCAACACAAATACAAAGTAACATCCAAAATATGAGTAGAGTTCAACTACTGGTAGAAATTATTCACCGCCTTCATAGAGTCTTGTTCCTTGAGGATATAGAGAAATATAGTGAACGTTTCGTAAACTATGTAAAAGAAGATGCTCTACATTATTGTTACAGATTAAAGCGGGATGAAGCTAAAACCAGGTTAGAAGAAATAGGAGAGGATTTATATTTCTTTGTAAATGAGTTTGAATCCAAATATCACATACATTCTGCCTACAAGAATCTTGTGAGAGTGTTTAAAGAACATTACAGATTAGAAGAAGAAAAAATTGTAGTCAAAAAAGGGGTAGAGCTAAAAGGGACGAACCTTCAGTCACCAGATGATACCAGTGCAAGTTACAGAAAAAAGAATGGAGAGGGAGCTAAAGGGTACGTTGCAAATATTACAGAAACCTGTGATCCTGAGAATGATTTGCAGCTTATAACAACTACAAATCTGGAACCTAATGCAACTGATGATCAAAAGCTTATGGCTGATGATCTGGACAACTTACAGATAAGAACAGACATTAAAGAGATTGTCACAGATGCTGGCTATATTGGACCAACCGGGAATGAAGCAACAGAAAAGCATGGCATAAAACATTCAGTTACAGCTCTTAGGGGACGCAAGAAAGATGAAAACGTATTTGGCCTTGATGACTTTAAAATAGAAAAAGATGATAAAGGACAACCTGCAAATATAGAGTGCCCTAATGGGCTCTCTGGAGAAATTAAACAAGGGAAACCTGGAAGATACAGTGCTGGTTTTGATAGTAATATTTGTGAAACATGCCCCTTTAAAGATAAATGTTTTGCAAAAAAACTAAAAAAGAAAGATCTATTCATAATACGCTTTACTGATGATAATATACGAGTTGCTCTACAGAGGCAGCAGTTTGAAGAGAACAAAGACAATCTAAATATTAGAGCTTCTGTGGAAAGTACAGTTCGAAGTGTTATTCATCCCTTTGGAGGACACCTTTGTAAATTACCGGTCAGAGGAGCCGAAAGAATAAAAACAATGACCATATTGAGTGCTGCGATGGTGAATATTAGGAGAATTACAGGATATCTGTCTCCAGATAATAAGAGCGATGGTTTATTACTGGCATTATGTTAAGGAAATGAGGCAAGTCATCACGAATGGAAGGGGATAAGCCTTAACATTGGGTTGGCGCAATTCAAAAGCTTATAATTCGCTGTATAGAAAAAAGATCTTTATTGAATTCAAGTTTTGATTTTATTGGAATTATTTGGAATTCGGTCAATTATTAAGCAATTATGATAGTTTTTGCAGGGGAGTCATATATACCCTTAAAAATATTTCAATTATTTATCCAACTATTATAATCAATATAATTCTTTACCAGATTATCTGATCCCCAATTTCTCATCGATAACAGACCTGGTCACACTCAATATCTCCCCTGTTTCAACCCTTACCAATCTTAAAAATAGTTCAAAGGAGTTTTCTTTTTTAAACAAATTCCCTGTAATAAGAACATCCGCATTTAAAATATGCCCTAACTTTACTGCTGTATCACCCTCAGTAATTCCAGATAACTGCAGGTTTTGTTCTTCGAGAATTTTTTGGATATCTTTTCTTTCTACAAGTTTAAAAATATCTGAAGATTCAGCTGAAAAAATCAGTCTTTCCGAAAAATACTCAGCATCAGGACTAAGGCCATCAGGGTTAAACCCAAAAGGAACAACTGCAGCCTTTGTTTTTGAATCTACAGAATATGAAGAATAATCTCTAAGTTCTTCTATTGCCATATTAAAGAGAGTGTCCAGGGTCTGTTCTTTCTTTTCAGTTTCAATCTTCGTAGCTTCTAAATATGGTTCTGCATCTTCAATAGTTTTATCAGAAAGATTACTAAGCTCCTCTTTTGCAAATCTAATAATTATTGCTTCAAGTTTATCTGTCTGGAAGTTTGCTCCAGTGTGATGACTTACACTCCCTGGAGATCCCCCTGCAGACTCTCCCTTTTCACCATAGGTAAGGAAAAGATATCTCCCCGAGGTAAACTGGGAGATTTGACGCAGGATATATTCACCTTCCAGAGGGAGACCTCCTGTTCCAACACTATGAATCTTTATACCTTTTTCTTTAGCATCCTTTGAAGCCTGAACATAATCATAAGACTGCTCGTAATCCAGATGAGGGGGAGCATCTGTAATAATAAAAGACAGACGTATCCCCTTTTTATTCCATTTTATCTTATTCAAAGAGTCTGAAAGGGCTTCCTGTAAATCTTCAGGGGTATCCCCTCCCCCGTAAGCTTCAACCTTATTAAGCTCCTTTTGAAAAGCTTCCAGATTATCTGTTAGAGGAACTATCCGGGTTCGATACTCCTCATCCCCTTTATCCTTATAAAGAACAAGACCAAAACGAAGATCAGGTTTTACAGAAAGACTGCTCAGGTTCAAATGAATAAGCTGAATGGTAGCCTTCAGACGCTGAATTTCTTCTCCCATACTGCCTGTCGTATCCAGAATAAACAGAATATCCATGGGGATTCTATTCTCCAGCTTTCTGGGTGATTTTAAAGAAAGATCTATATTCCTTAATCCATTCCGGATAAACTGATTGGATGTTCTATTGCCGGTCGTTGAGTCTTTTACAAAAATTTCAAAATCTTTTAGATCCTTATTATACAAGGATGGAAAAAATCTAAAACTGCCGTCTGCAAGAGTAACACCGCTACTTATAATTTTACCCCCGGATTTTATTTGAATATCAGCATTGGGAACACTTTTACCATTGGAATCTTTCAAATTAAAAATAATACGTTCACTTATATCCAGAGCAAAATGAGGAACATATTTGTACTGTTCAAGAAAATTAACAAAATATGTAAACTGTCTGTTATCATCAGAATATCCGGCTTTAAGGCCTGATTCGGAAGGGTTTGAAGCAGTGGAACCAGCTGATGCAGAAGGAGCAACTCTGGAGGAAGGTTCAAAAAAAAAAAAAAAGAGATCTTTCTCAC
>JALTGJ010000156.1 GCA_027077185.1 Spirochaetales bacterium
TTTATAATTTAAGGAAAATACTTTTTTACCCATTCCAATAGAAAATGTTTCCACAGTAATACCCATTAATTTGGCAATTAGCAGATGACCCAGTTCGTGGACGAGTACAACAATATCAAGGCCCAGGATTCCAATAAAAATAGTTAATATCATTCTTTGTTCCTAATGAAATTTTTGATATGTTCTTTGGAAAATTCTCTAATTTTTAAATCCATATCAAAAACATCTTCAAAGGATTTTGGAGTATGTGTCCAGCCTTTTGACAATATATTATTTACAATGATGGAAATATCATTAAATCTAATTTTTTTATTAATAAAATACTCCACCGCAATTTCATTGGCTGCATTGTATGCGATTGAATAGGAGCCCTTGTTGTAAACTGCATCGTAGGCTGTTTTTAGCATTGGATATCGATTATAATCAGCTTCGAAAAAATTAAGACTTTTTCCTGCAAGATTAAGTTTACCGAAAGGGGAGTCTGTCAGTAAAGGATAAAATAAAGCATTTGCTATAGGAACTTTCATGTCAGGATTACTAATTTGTGCATACATAGATGCATCCTTACTTCTAATTAAAGAATGTACAATGCTTTCCGGATGAATTAGAACTTTTATTTTTTCACCTGGAAAAGAAAATAATACATGCGCTTCTATAATTTCGAGGCCCTTATTTGCCATTGTTGCTGAATCAACAGTAATTTTTTTACCCATATCCCATGTTGGATGCTGTAGAGCATCTTCAAGAGTAATTTTTGAAAAGTTTTCCAGAGGAGTTAGCCGGAATGGACCTCCGGATGCAGTAAGAATTATTTCGTTAACAGAATTAATATTTCTGTTTTGAAGCAGATGAAATATTGCAGAGTGTTCAGAGTCAACTGGAATAATTTTCCTACCGGAATCTTCTGCAAGCTGCATTATTAGTTTTCCAGCCATAACAATTGTTTCTTTATTTGCAAGAGCCAGATCCTTTCCTGTTTGTAATGAGACTATTGATGGTAATAATCCATCGGCTCCTGCAACTCCATTTACGACAATATCAGCATCTGTTTCCATGAGCATGTTAATAATAGAATCTTTTCCTGAGTATTTTATTATTGGGCTATTAGCTTTTTGTCCACTAAGTACCAGCAATGGAATATTAAAATCTTTTGAAACAGCAATTAATTCCTGCTCATTGGAATGTGCAGATGCTGCAACAATATTAAATTTATCTCTATGTTTTTGTACAACCTGCAGGGTACTCTTTCCTATTGAACCTGTAACTCCCAGAATAATAATCTTT
>JALTGJ010000157.1 GCA_027077185.1 Spirochaetales bacterium
ATCTACAATATAATCTTCATTATTATCATTGTTACCATCAAAACTAAATGACACAATCCTGCCCTTCTTAAAAATAGCCTTCGTATCATTAAATCCATCATTATCAATATCATACTTAACAGTTATAGTAATTGAGTTTAATCTTGATATGACTGCATTCTTTTCTTTCTCAGTATCAAATAAACTGTAGATCCATAGCAGCTCGTTATAATCAACAAAACTGTTTTCCGGATAAATCAGTATTAATTCATCTTTAAGATTATTGCTCTGAATACATAAATTACTTATTTTATAAAATCTGTCTTCCCCCCATTTATTCAGATAAAATTTTCTTAAGTAGCTGCAATCGGACCTGTTTTTTATAAGATACTGAACCAGCTGCTTAGAAATAGAATTTGACGGATCTCCCTGTAAAATAATTTTAAGTGATTTTTCAAGCCATATGGGGCTATACCGGGCCAGAATTAGTTGTGCATAACTATTAAAAGGATCAAGCTTTAAAAGATCTTCTGCCATTTTTAAAGCTGCGTCTTGTCTGCCTACCCCGAGGGAAATACGAATAAAAAAATCTGCAAATTCAGGAGTATCCAGTATACTCCTGCTAAAAGGAGCTAAATTTAAATATGCCTTATCTACATCTCCATTTAAGTACATAAATTTTGATAAATAATACCTGGCCGAAGCTTCACTGTAAAAATTCCATTTGTCCAATATTATTGAATTGGATAATTCGTCAATTGAATTTTTAGACAATCCGGAATTCCTTCCTGAAACTGCATGAATTAGTTTTGTGTCTGAATTGGCAGGATTAAAGCTTAAAGCAATGCCTGAGAGAGAATAAGAATCTGCAAAATTCCCCTTTTGAAACTGTTCGATACTGGTTTTTAAATATAGCTCAGCTATTTGTTTATCCGGACCTCTATTAGTCGATCCGGAAAATAATACTATAGAGAAAAATAATAAAAAAATAATTACAAGAAAACTTCTTTTATTCATATTCTTACTCTATCACAGTTTCAAAACAAAATAAAACAGTAAAAATTATTTACTTTTCTGTATCTGTTTTATGTTCAAAACCCAGGAGTACTTTAATTTCCAAATCATCCAGGGTTTCTTTTTCAACCAACTCCTTAGCCAGAGTTTTTAACTGATCTATATTATCATTGAGTATCTTACGGGTTTCATTCAGCGAATCATCCAGTATCCTGGAAATTTCAACATCAATTTTCTTTGCTGTTTCTTCAGAATAGTCTTTATGTCTGGCAATCTCTTTACCTATAAAAATGGGTTCCTCTTCCTGACTGAAAGATGTAAAATTAAAAGAATCGGACATACCCCATTCTGTCACCATACGTCTGGCTATACTTGTGGCCTGCTGTATATCATTCTGTGTTCCTGTTGTTGTTTGCCCATAAATAATTTCTTCGGCAACATAACCACCCATAGTTATTTTTATTCTATCCAGTAACCAGCTTTTATTTTTTGAATAAGAATCTTTTTCTGGCAGGGAAATTGCCATTCCCAACGCACGGCCCCGGGGAATTATAGTTACTTTATGCAGAGGATCTGAATTTTTCAGATGATAATGCAGTAAAGCATGACCTGCTTCATGATATGCAGTTGCAGTTTTATCCTCAATAGAAATAATTTTAGATTTACGGGCTATCCCCATAAGAAGTTTATCCCTTGCTTCTTCCAAATGAGAAATATCTACCTTTTTAGCATCTGACCTTGCTGCAAAAAGTGCTGCTTCGTTAATTAGATTTGCAAGATCCGCACCTGACATACCCGGAGTAGCTTTAGCTATTCTATTTATATCAACACCAGCTTCCAGAGGTACTTTTTTTGCATGAATATTTAAAATCGCTTCCCGTTCTTTTACATCCGGCATATCTACAACAACCTGTCTGTCAAATCTGCCCGGCCTAAGAAGTGCAGGATCAAGAACATCCGGTCTATTGGTAGCAGCTATAATAATAACACCTGTTTTTGTATCAAATCCATCCATTTCTACCAGCATTTGATTCAAAGTCTGCTCTCTTTCATCATTACCACCGCCATAACCGGCACCTCTGGTTCTTCCGACAGCATCAAGCTCATCAATAAAAAGTATACAAGGAGCGTTTTTTCTACCCTGATCAAACAAATCTCTAACCCTGCTGGCACCAACACCAACAAACATTTCAACAAAATCTGAACCTGACATATGGAAAAACGGAACTTCCGCCTCACCGGCAACTGCTTTTGCCATAAGAGTTTTACCTGTCCCCGGCATTCCAACCAACAAGACCCCTTTGGGAATTTTGGCACCTATATTAGTAAATTTTGTAGGAGTTTTTAGAAATTCCACCACTTCTGTCAACTCATATTTTGCCTCATCCTGGCCGGCAACATCAGCAAATGTAATATTTTCAAGTTCCGCATGATATTTTTTTGCTCGACTTTTTCCAAAGGAAAAGGCCTTATTGCCTCCCCCCTGAAACTGCCTCAGCATAAACCAGAAAAATGCAACAAAAAGAAGCCAGGGTAGTAGTTCCATAATAATCTGGCCAATGGACATAGCCTTGGCAGCACCGGTGACCTTAACTCCCTTTGCTTTTAGATCAACCATCAAATTATCATCATAATAGGGTATTATTGTTCTAAAAACTGTATATTCAGTAGTGGCAGAACCGGAAAGAGTTCCTTTTATCTCGTTACTGTCCAATATTTTCACAGCATCTATTTCGCCCTGTTCAAGATATGAAATAAAGACGGAATAAGGTATTTCAACTTCACTTTTTGTACCATTCATCATAAATAGAAGGACAAACATAACAATCAATGACAACAAAAAGAACAGTGCAAATTTATTTTTATTAAAATCAAATTTCATATTATTATTGGGATCATTATTTTCCGGCGGCTTATTCTGATTATTCACACATATTCTCCATATAATGAGCACTGATAACCAGTTTTTTGTTACCAGAGCTGTAATTCTTGTATTTTATGGCAATCCTATTACTATACCCAAAAGGTTTTCCCAGTACAGCAATAATTTCTGACCTATCCTCAAGAACAGGAATTTTCCATTTGTCTTCTGTTATAACACCCCAGTCCTGATATAATTTCTTTAGGGGTTTTACACCTTCAACCAGACGTATACTATCTCCATCAACTCGATTACGAATAAGAAGAGGTTTTTTAACTCTGTCTTCATCCAGCCATATTGTATCTTTCGACTTTAAAGCATTTTCCTCTAAATTAATTGACAAACCTGAATATATCCTATTATTCCCTTTTGTCATGACCTTAAGATAACTTTTTTCAGAAGAAACGACAACAACTCTTTTCCAAATAAGTTGCTCTTTTTCTCTAACTAACTTACAGGAACTACCCTGAAGAGCTATTTTTGAATTAATATTGATCTTATTACCCAATGCATTACGCAAAAATCTGAAAGACAAACGGTTATATGGTCTTTTTTCCCAAATATCCCAACTTTTATATAAAGTCTCAAGCTGTCTAAAATCTGATATTGCAAGATAATCTTTAAAAGAAAAGTATGGTTCCCCATTTTTATTTATTTTTACATCCAGGGCACTTGCAAATTCTTCCACAACAGGTTTTAACAACTCCATTTTTTCCGAAAACTGCATCAAAGATTTTTGATATCCAGGAAAAATCTCAGAAATAACAGGTACAAGATTTAACCTTACCTTATTTCTTAGGTAAACTGACTCAAAATTAGTCTTATCAAGTACATATGGTATTTTCTTATTTTTAATATATGCAGTTAAATCCTTTTTTTCAAAAGCAAGCAAAGGACGTATAATTTCATTTCTTTTTTCAGGAATCCCTGTAAGACCATGTATACCTGATCCCTGAAAAAACCGCATAATGAGTGTTTCACTCTGATCATCCAAAGTATGCCCCATAGCTATATGAGTAGCTCCCAGCCGTATTTTTTCATTTGCAAGAATTGAATATCTATAATCCCTGGCGATTTCCTCTATGCTTCTGCCCGTTAATCCGGCTTCTTCAAGAATAAGCCCCTGTTCTATCTCTCTTATATTTATCGGCAATTTAATTTGCTCAGATATTTTGTTTATTTTTTTAATTTCCAGCTGCATATCGGAAAAAACCCGTATACCATGATTAATATAGACAGCTTCCAAATCATAGCCTAAAGAAAAGCTTAGATCGTTA
>JALTGJ010000158.1:0-674 GCA_027077185.1 Spirochaetales bacterium
TTCAGTCTCAGATAATAGTGTGGATAATATTAAATTAATAGAAGTTAATGAAGCAATACGAAATACAGGGGTTGAAAAAGTAGGGAAAATTCTTCGTGGTCATATGAAAGCAATGAAAGCAATAATCTAAATATATCGAGTTTAAAAAAAACCGGCTAATTTTTAGCCGGTTTTTTATTTTCAGTTAAAAATATCCAGAACCTTTTCTCTGGTCCATTTACCATTTACTGCTTCTTCATATAGTTTTGCCCGGGTCTTATCTCTGGTCATTTCCACTCCAAAAAGATTATCCCCCTTAAAATAGAACAACCTGAAAGCACCTGAAGGCAGCAGAGATTTTTCTACCTTAAAATTTCCGGAATCTGATACTATAAAAGGTCTCATGGAAAAAAAGAACTCATCAAATATTTCCATTTTAAGTCTGTATTTTTTTTCAGGCCATTTATGACTGGAACCAGCCATATTAGCAGCTGCTGTCCTTCCCTGATCCTGGGCCGAATGCCAGTGATCTGTTACGGAAGGACATTCCGGATTTGTACAATCTCCGGCTGCATATATGTCAGAAAGCGTTGTCTCCATTCTTTTATTAACTACAATCCCATTCTTAATTTTTAAACCTGCATCTTCTGCCAGTTTTATTTGGGGGCTTATACCCAGGCTGTACAGCAAAAAAT
>JALTGJ010000158.1:684-4172 GCA_027077185.1 Spirochaetales bacterium
GTATTAATGCGCTTAATTTTTGTCAGAGGAATATTATAATGAATATTTATATTATTTGACAATAATAACTGTTCAACCATTAGAACAATCTGAGAGGAAAAATAGCGGGAAAGTAAACTACTGCCCCTTCCAGCTAATGTAACTGACATTCCAGCCTTACTTAACTGAGCTGCAGTTTCAATTGATTCAATACCCAGACCATATATTAAGCAGGATTTTGAACTTTGAATTAAATTATTTACAGCCATTGCATCTTCAACAGTTCTAATAGATAGTGCTTCTTTAAAAACCGAAATATCAGGACAATAAGACTCGGCTCCTGTGCTAATAAGAAGTTTTTCCCAGTATACTGTTTTACCATTGTTCAATACTGCTGTTTTGGAATTTGGATCAAGACTTATAACCCTTATATTATTAAGTAATGATATTCTATTTTCCGTGTACCAGGAAGATTCTACAAGTTTAAAACTATCAGGGTTTAATCCGGGTGGATAAAACTTTTTATTTATTTTAGTTCGTTTATAGGGAAGAACTTTTTCCCCGTTAACTGCAATAATACTCCCTTCTGAATCATTCTTTCGTAATTCTTCAAGAGCATAAAATCCTGCCGCATTAATTCCAATAACAAGGTATTTAGCCTTCATTCAAAACCTCAATTAGATATAAATATATATATTAGTATAATATTCATGTTTATTATAATCAATTGTTTTACTAAAATAGAATGATGTTTCTATTTTATTAGGAAAAAACATTTCTACACCTTGTAAAAATCCTCTTGCCTGAAGTATTATCCACCCATGTTAGATTTGAAATTTGTTAAAGAAAACAGAGACGCTGTTGTTGAGAATATTCGCAACAGACATATGGAAGTAGATGTTGATAATATTTTAAAACTCTACGATAAACGCAGTGATCTTATTCAGAAAAATGAAGATCTTAGACAGAAAAGAAATGAAAATGCAAAAAAGATGAAAGGAAAACTGGATTCTGAAACAAGAAATTTACTAATTGAAGAAGGAAAAACCTTTAAAGCAGAGATATCTCTTTCCCAGGAGAAACTGGAAGCAGTAGAGAAAGGACTTTTTAGTGAAGCCGGGAAAATTCCAAATATGGCTCATCCTGATGCTCCAGTAGGTAAAGAAGATAAGGACAATACAGAAATTAAACGGTTTAAAGAACCTACAAAATTTTCTTTTAAACCAAAAGATCATGTTGAACTGGGAGAAATACTGGATCTTATAGACTTTGATTCCGGGACAAAAGTTACAGGTCCTAAGTTTTACTACCTAAAAAACCAGGCTGTATATCTGGAACTGGCTTTAGTCAGATACGCCCTTGATATTGTTCAGAAAAAGGGTTTTACTCCAATAATTACGCCTGATATTGCCAGAGAAGATGTTCTGGAGGGTATTGGTTTTAATCCCAGAGGTGCGGAAAGTAACATTTATGCACTTGAAGATACAGGAACCTGTTTAATAGGTACAGCGGAAATTACACTGGGTGGTATTCATGCAGACACTATTATCGATCCTGACAGCCTGCCAATTAAAATGGCAGGGCATTCCCATTGTTTTAGACGTGAAGCAGGTGCTGCAGGTCAGTATTCAAAAGGTCTGTACAGGGTACATCAGTTTACCAAAGTAGAAATGTTTATATACTGCAAACCGGAAGATTCCGAAAAATACCACAAGGAAGTTCTGGCAATTGAAGAAGAAATATTTCAGGGCCTTGATATTCCATATAGAGTAGTTGACACCTGTACAGGAGATCTTGGAGCACCGGCATACCGTAAATATGATCTGGAAGCATGGATGCCGGGACGTGGTGAAACAGGGGAATGGGGAGAAGTTACCAGTGCATCAAACTGTACTGATTATCAGGCAAGACGCCTTGGTGTAAGATACAAGGAAAATGGAAAAACACAATATCTGCATATGCTTAACGGAACTGCAGTAGCTGTATCCAGAGCCATAATAGCAATAATGGAAAATTTTCAGCAGGAAGACGGGAGTATAAGGATACCGGAGAATCTGGTACCCTATACAGGGTTTTCCCTTATAAAAAAACCGTAGGGACGTATTGCAATACGTCCCTACGGTAAAACAACCATCATGGTATGAAATACAGGACAATATGCAGGAAATTCTTAAAGTAGAAAACCTTGAATTTAAATATCCATCCTACCCGGGGCTTACTTTTCCGAAATTACTGAAAGGTATTAATCTTACTGTTAATTCAGGTGAAATTAAAATTATTTTAGGAAAACCTGAATCCGGTAAATCAACTCTTTTAAAAATAATCCTCTCCATTATTCCAAGGTACACAAATGGCATTCTTAATGGAAGTATGGTTTACAGAAATACTCCTCTTGATAACTTTAAACCATACGAACTGATAGAAAAAATTGGTGCCGTTTTTCAAAATCCGGATGAACAAATTTTTACAACCTCATGTGAAGCGGAAATTGCCTTCCCTCTTGAATCCTTGGGAATGGATCAACAGGAAATGAGGAACCGTGTAAATTATGCTTTAAATAAAATTGGAATAGAATACTTACGCCATAGGAATCCTTCAACTATGTCAGGAGGTGAAAAGAAAAAACTTCTACTTGCCTGTATGTATGCAATAGAGCCTGACATATGGATTTTAGATGAAACATTGGATGAACTGGATCCGGGGACTGCCAAAAAAATATTTCTCGATCTTATTAAGGAAAAAAGAACAGTTATTCTTTTTTCATCAAAAATGCTTAATCTGTTTTCCAGTACTCCTGAAAGCATACTTATACTATCCGATGGCAAGCTAATTGATACAAAGGTTTTGGATAAAGAGAAAACTACCGGACTTTTAATAAAAGAAGGACTTGTACTGGATACTACTTTAAAAAATACCCGTCACAAGCATCCCGACCAGAAAGACCAGCTGATATCTATAAATAATATTATTTTTTCCTATCCTGATAATAAAGATTTTAATATGTTTATTGATAGCTTCCATTTATACAGGGGAGAAATTGTTTCAATTGCCGGTAATAATGGTTCCGGAAAATCCACCCTTGGTAAAATTATTGCTGGCTTAAAAGCAAAAAAAAGCGGGGTACTTTCTGTTAATGAAAAAGAAGGCTGTTCATGTGCTTATTTATTTCAAAACCCCGACTATCAAATATTTCTTCCTACAATTGAAGAAGAACTTATTTTTGGATTAAATCCTGGTAAAAAAACTGTTGATGAGATAATTACCAAATTTAAACTACCAAATAAAAATGTACCACCATCCTTAATGAGTTACGGAGCAAGGAAAAGGCTCCAGGCTGCTGTTTATTATCTTATGAACAGGAATATATATATCCTTGATGAATCTGATGCAGGGCTATCATTAGAGGATTTTGATACTCTTATTAGTTTATTATACAAATCAGATAGAGGAATAATTATTATTTCCCACAATATTGAGCTATGCAGTAAATATTCCGACAGAATTTATAT
>JALTGJ010000159.1:0-3328 GCA_027077185.1 Spirochaetales bacterium
GCCCTCATAACAAAACGCATCCTGCACGAATACCACAACAAATACAATTATTATTTAGCATTACGGATTTAAATATTTGGGAATATCCGGAAATATCTGCAGTTCATAGTCCGGAATAGGGTAAAGCAGCTTCCTTTGGTTTAAAGAAGCAAGATTTATCATTTCTGTCCGCTTTAGACTTTCAGGATTTCTGGTTAAGTCGTCAAAATATTCATTTGATCTTGTAAAATCAAGCATTGCGGCTGTAAACTTAGAAGGATCTCCTGTTCTCTGAAACAGTCCATACAGTGTTACTCCCATATTATTATAGGCCTTCATTAAGTTCTCAACCAGAACACGCTGATCTTCTCTTTCATCGAGTCTTACAGATGTCTGGTTACTTATTTTCTGTTCAAGAATATCGAGAAGATGATTATAGTAGCCCTCAGCTGCAAAAAAATCATTCCTCTGAAAAAGGGTATTGGCGGTGGCATACAGCAGATTGGAATTTACAGAAAATGATCCTGCAGATTTATAAAACTCCAACAAAGCCTGTCTAAAATCTCTGTTCCTGTATCTAATATTTCCCTTATTATAGTACACATCCTTTGAATAAAATCCTTCATTCTCCGCTTTTTCATAAATATCCAATGCTTTATCCGGATCCTGGCTTATATAATAGTAAATGTTACCCAGATCGGCATAAAGTTCTCCATACATAGAACTCTTTCCCTTAATAATATTTCTTTTTCTGGAATCACTAAGCAGTTCTATTCCTTTATGAAAATCTTCTTCAGACTGGAGATATTCCTCTTTTTGATAAAACCGTTCTCCCTGCCGTCTGTATGCATCAATTTTTATCTGCAGATCTTTTCTATTTAATGTATGGATTCTATCAAGACTTGCAAAAGTTTTTGTTAAGGCTTTGTCCTCTTCGGAGCCTTCGTCTGTTATTCTAAAATACCGGGCCAATTGATAATGAATATCCGCTAAACTATCATCGACTTTTTTTGCACGGAACAGCAATTCCTGAACATCACTAATATCCTGATGATCAATCTGATATGCTGCAAGTTCTGCATATGCTTCAGGATCAACATCCAGTTCAGAATCTGACTGAAAGCGTTTCTTTAAAACAGCAACTTCTTTTTCATTGTCAGTTCTAATAAAATAGCGAAGCATTCTAAAGAGTATTTTATTTGACAGGCCATAGGTACTCATAATTTTTGCATAGGCAAGTCTGGCATCATCATATTTGTCATAATTTTCCCAGCCCCATTCCAGGTAAATATCCCCCAGAAGAAGCAGAGCATCCTGATCTCGTTTATTGTCATCTGTACTCAGGAAATTATTAAGAATCTCTGTAGAATGCTCATAGTCTGCAAGTTTTTTAAATTCCATACCTGCATAATCCATTGTACCTTTTTTATCGAAGGGATAGTTTTTTAACAACTTTTCATACTGGGCTCTTGCATAGGACCATTGATCCGCATCTATATAAGCTTCTGCATACCTGTAAAACTGTTTCTTTATTTTATACTCATTAAAGGCCAGATCAAAATAGTCAGAAGAACTTTTAAAGTTACTTTCCTCCAGTTGTTTATAGCCCCGGTTATATAGAATATTTGCATAAATTGGCTTGTAGATAAATTTAAAGCCTGCATAACCTACAGCAGAAAGTATAATTAAACTTACTGCAAATATTTTTAACAGAGGAAGTATGTTATGCATAAAGGTATACTTAAAAGAATCTTTTTCCTCTTCAAATTCCAAACCTGTTTTTTTTGCATAACTGGCTGGTATTTTTATTTTTCTACCAATAATCCTTCCTGTAACTGCAGCAATTTCTTTAGGAGATTTTCTATCAGCCAGGGCATCAATAAGTTTATGAAGGGGAGCACCTTTTAATCCCTTCTCACCAATTTCCTCTTCAATAATCAGCTTTAAGTTACCAGGTAGAAGCTGCATTGTAGCTTTTACCCTGTTAAATTTATCTTCTGATATCTCAAACTCTTCTTCCAGCTCCTCTTCGGCCGGAATACTTTCATTAACAGGTATATCTGCTGATAATACATCAGACAGATCCTCTTCAAGAACTCCAAAATCCTGGCCCAGATCACCTAAATCGAATTCATCAATATCCAGATCCTCATCAAGACTATCATCAATTTCGAATTCATCCAGATCCATAGAGTCAGCATCAGAATCATCCAGGGACAGCTCCTCATCCCCTCCCAGTTCCAGTTCATTACCCGCTATTTCAGGGAAACCATCATTATCTGAATCATCCAATTCAAAATCTTCACCGGAAAGATCAAAGTCATCTGATTCACCAATTACTCCCGGTGATAATTCATCATCCAGGGACAAATCTATACCATCATCCAGATCATCAAGATCTAAATCAATATCCCCGGAAGATCCTTCAGCCCCTTCATCAGGTGGTACAGTGAGCTCATCGAACTGATCAGGGACCGGAGTGTCTGCAAAGCTGTCATCAAAGGGAAAATCCTCACTATCACTATAATCCAGGTCTGTATCTGCAGATAATTCATCTAAACCCATATCCTCATCAGAAAAAATACTCTCTTCCAGTGCGGAATTATCCTCTTCAAAATTTAAATCTTCGACTTCATCTTCTTCGGCAGGTGGTACAGCGAGCTCGTCGAACGGCTCAGAGTCCGGAGTATCAGAAACAGGGATATCAACAGACAGATCCTCAGGAATCGAAAAATCAGATTCATCAAAAGAATCCACATTTTCAGGTTCCAGGTCATCAGAAATAAGATCCTCGAAAGACATATTATTGCTATCAGCAGGTTCCTGATTATCCTCAAAGCCTAAATCTTCTAACTCATCTAAACCAATATCCTTATCCCCTTCGACAAGCTCAGGGACCGAAGGATCAGGTTCAGGAGCATCAAATCCGTCCATATCGAAAGCAGGTTCTTCATCATCAAGATTAAACTCAAAATCTTCAATACCATTACTCTCATCATCAGTCTCTACAGGTTCTGAGGCTTCATCCTCATCAACATCAGCAAAACCATCAAAGAGAGCATTTAGATCGGCAGAGAGACCTGTTTCCGGAGGACCAATGTCTACAGGGGTTTCCCCTTTTGCGGCAAGGATCCCAGGTTCATCCCCAAGAGAGAGCAGGTTAGATTTTATTTCGTTCAATTCATCGAGATTAGGCATAGCTTTCCATGTTCTAAGATTTCGGAATATTATAGAAAATTATGAGAGTTTTTTCCCCTGACTCTGCTCAAATTCTCACTCAGCCTCTAAAGATCATTACTTTACTACCGATTATAAATAAAGTATGACTATTAAACAACTAACATTCTAT
>JALTGJ010000159.1:3338-4156 GCA_027077185.1 Spirochaetales bacterium
CCCTGACTCTGCTCTAATTCTCACTCAGGGACTAAAGAAACTTTTTGCGCTGTATCTCATAATAATTTAAATCACAGCTCTTCTCTAATAGAATGGTATTTCAGTGGCGAAAAAAGCCAAAGATATATCAATTCAATAGACACCACAAAAGCCTCTAAAGATCATTACCTTACTACCGATTATAAATAGAGTATGACTATTAAACAACTAACATTCTATATTTCAATTGTCCTGGTATTTATAGGAATTATACCTGTTTTTGCAGACAGTGGATACAGTTTAAGTATTCATAAGGAAATTTCAGATTTGGCAGAAGCAAAAAGTCCTGTATTTATTGATAACCAAATTCTATTTACCTATTTTGAAAGTGATAAATATATTCGAAGAGTTGCAATTGCTTTTGATTCTGATAATTACAGCAAAATATACCCTTTCAGAAAAAATAAAAAGAATGTTTTCTTTTTTGTACGAAAAATTCCGGTTAATTTACAGAGTATAAAATACAGGCTCATTGTTGACGGGATCTGGATGAACGATCCAAAGAACAGCAACATGGTTATTGGTTTTGATAATTTTCCAATTTCCAGTTTAGATATTCCACAAAAGTATGCTAAAGAAGTCATCAGCCCGCTTATTGAAACCAATAAGAATGTTAGTTTTGTTTACAGAGATAAGGCAAATAAAAACGTTTATCTTTCGGGAAACTTTAACAACTGGGATCCTTTTATGTTTAAAATGAAAGAGGATAGGGAACATCCCGGAACCTATAAAATATCCCTAAGGTTGTCACCGGGTATCCATTACTACAAATTTATTGC
>JALTGJ010000160.1 GCA_027077185.1 Spirochaetales bacterium
AAAAAAGCAGAAAAAATCTGGACCAGGGTAGCTCATGGTATAGATAGAATCGAAATCCCCCTTTCAAAGGGTATTGCCGGATATGTTGCTGCAACCAGTGAACATCTTGTAATAAATGATGCCTATGGGGATGAGCGTTTTGACCAGCAGGTTGATATTGCTACAGGATACCATACCAGAAATATCCTGGCACTTCCAATCATGGACAGCAATGGAGAGACGATAGGTGTTTACCAGGCAATAAATAAAATGTCCGGAAACAAAAAATTTTCAAAAAAAGACCTTGAACATCTTCTTTTGGCTGCAAGTTATACAGGGAAACAGCTTGAAGTTCTTGCATATGCAGAAGAAATAAAACTCACCCAGCGTGAAATTATTCTTACCCTCGCAGAAGTTGGAGAAATGAGATCCAAAGAAACAGGCTACCATGTAAAAAGAGTTGCCGAATATTCAAGAATTCTGGCAGAGGCATATGGTCTGGACAAAGATCAGGTAATTTTATTAAAAGACGCATCTCCAATGCATGATATAGGTAAAATTGCCATACCCGACTCAATACTTAATAAACCAGGCAAACTTACAGATAAAGAACGTACTATAATGCAGAATCATACAGAGTATGGCCATGATATGCTAAGACATTCAGACCGGGAACTGTTAAAAGCTGCTACAATAGTTGCATACCAGCACCATGAGAAATGGAATGGAACAGGCTATCCCAGAGGATTAAAGGGAGAAAACATCCATATTTTTGGACGGATAACAGCCATAGCAGATGTTTTTGATGCACTTATATGCAGACGTGTATATAAAGATCCATGGCCCATCGATAAAATTGTAGCTATGTTTAAAGAAGGCCGGGACAAAGATTTTGATCCTGATATTGTAGATGTATTTCTAAAAGTGAAGGATGAAATGGTAGATGTTTCAATTAAATTTGATGATACAATAAGCTAGTAGGGACAGTCCACAAGGATTTGCGTCAGCAAACCCTGTGTGGCTGTCCCTACATCTTGCAGCAAACCCTGTGTGGCTGTCCCTACCACGATGTCAAATCCCTGGCAAGTTTTAGTAAAAGATCTTTATTCTCTTCTATCACCTTTCCCGCAGCAGATTTCAAAACCCTCATATTTTCAAAACTAATATTATCTATCTCAAGACTCTCCCTGGAAAGAACAGGATTAATTCGATAGTAGTCCACATTGGGAAGCTGCCTTAGCTGGATACCAACACATCCTTCCTGGGCACTGGACATTATACTGTATATAGGGGTTCCATTGGTAGGAAGAATCCATTCTACAAAGCCCCAGTTTTTTACCTGTTCATAGCTGTAATGATCCCTTGAATAACCTGTTCCCAGAGAAAGAATTACAATTTTTTCGGCTTTGGGAAACTTTTGCATAGCCTCAGTGTAGGCAAACATTGCAGGATTATTTGCTGCCATTGCACCATCAACCATACAGTATTGTTTATCTTTGGATATGGACTCAACCATAGCAGGCTCAAAGAAAGTTGGAGCTGCCGATGATCCTCTGGCAACATCTTTCATATAGAAGTTATCATTATTACCTATAATTACAGGCTTATTGCTTAAAATATCAAAACCTGAAATTAGAACAGACCCCAGACAGTCCCCCATTGTATAGTTTCCAAACATACTGTCCAGCAATTTTTCCAAACCGGATGAATTATACTTTCCATGAAAGGCCTGCTCAAGTACAGCTATTTTCTCAATTATTTTTTCCGGGAAAATATCAGTTCTGCAGGTTTCATATATATTTACAATTTCTGACATTGAATACCTTGCAATATTAGCAGAGCTGTCCTTATTTTTACAGGGAACTGTCATTCCCAAGGCTGTCAGTGCACCACTGGATGTACCTGCAATTATATCAAAATTCCCATTAAAACTGGCGTTTATATTATTATTCTTCATTATTGCAGATAATTTTTCAAGAACTAAAGCCGGTATATAACCACGAATTCCCCCGCCGTCTATAGAAAGAATTTTTACAGTTTTTTTCTTTTTCCAGGGTAAAATCATCTTTGCCTCTTACCTTTTTTTAAATAATTTACTCTTTTAGCCTGATAAGCCTTTATAAGGCAGTTCTTACCATTACCTATTAGATCGGACCTGCCGGCTTTTAGAAGTGCCTGTTTTACGAGTTTATAATTTTCCGGTTTTTTATAGTGAATCAGAGCACGCTGCATGGCCTTTTCAGAAAAAGCTTTCGGAACATATATTTTATTCCCGGAAACCGGATGGTAGCCGGTATAAAACATTGCAGTGGAAAGAGTTCCCGGGGTAGGATAAAAATCCTGAACCTGATCTGGTATAAAACCATAGTCTCTAAGAAATTCCGCAAGCTCAATTGCATGCTTAAGCTTTGACCCTGGATGACTGGAAATTAAATAGGGAATTAAATACTGTTTTAGACCTTTCTCCTTATTAATTTTTCTGTACTTCCTGCTAAACTCAATAAAACCATCTACACTTGGCCTTCCCATGGCATCCAGAACTTCTTTGGAAATATGTTCCGGAGCAATTTTTAACTGACCGCTAATATGATGCTCTACAAGTTCTGACATAAAAGTTTGATCCTTATCCTCAAGAAGATAATCATACCTTATACCGGATCGGATAAAGACCTTTTTTATTCCGGGAATTTTACGAATTTTTCTTAAAAGTTTTATATAGTCATTATGATCCACTTCCAAAAGAGAACAGGGTTCAGGGAAAAGACACTGTTTTGTTTTACACACACCCGCAGTAAGCTGTTTTTTACATGAGGGTATACGAAAATTAGCAGTTGGACCGCCTACATCATGAATATATCCTTTAAAATCTTTATCATTAACTATTTTTTCTGCCTCTCTAATTAGAGAATCATGGCTTCGTGCCTGAATTGTTCTGCCCTGAAGAAATGTAAGTGCACAGTAATTACAACCTCCAAAACAGCCCCTGCTGCTTGTCAGGCTGTATTTCACTTCACTTAATGCAGGTATACCCCCCGCTTTTTTATATGAAGGATGAGCTGACCTGGTATAGGGTAAATCATAACTATAATCCAGCTCTTTGGCTGTCATTGGTCTGGAAGGAGGATTTTGTACAATATTCCATTCACCATAATTTTCAATAAGTCTGGAAGCAATAATAGAATCAGTGTTTTCATACTGAATACGAAAACTTTCTGCATATAGTTTTTTATCCACTGCTATTTTATCAAAGGAAGGAAGATATAAACCTCCGGAATCTTCCGGATCCAGAGATTTATTCTTAAATACAGTTCCCCGTATATCTATAATCTCAGAAATGGAATCACCATTTTTTAGTCTTTTGGCCAGCTGCCGGATACTGTTCTCGCCCATACCGTAAATAAGCATATCTGCTTTGGAATCCATAAGTATAGATTTCCTTACTTTATCGGACCAGTAGTCGTAATGTCCCAAACGCCGTAAAGAGGCTTCAATTCCACCAAGAATAACAGGAACACCCTTATAGGCCTGTTTAATCCTGGATGTATAAACAATACTGGCTCTGTCGGGCCTAAGATCGGAAACTCCACCAGGAGAATAAGCATCTTTTTTTCTTACCTTACCTGCTACAGTATATTTATTTACCATGGAATCCATGTTCCCGGCTGTAACAAGAAAAGCAAGTCCAGGTTTTCCAAGTTTCATAAAACCATCAGGAGAATCCCATTTTGGCTGGGCAATTATACCTACCCTATATCCATCAGATTCCAGTACCCTGGAAATTACAGCAGCACCATAGGAGGGGTGATCAACATAGGCATCACCTGTTACAAGTATAAAATCACAGATTTCCCAGCCCCTGACTGTCATATCCTGTTTTGAAATTGGTAGAAACATATTTGAATGATAAAGACAGAAGCAAACTATTGCAAGTAAAAGCTATCAGAGGCTTTTGCGTTGTCTCCAAATTTAGATTGTTTTTTGCTTTTTTCGCCAGTGTATTAGTATTCTATTAGATAAGAAGTAGTATTAAAGGAGAAAATGTGACACAGCGTTAAAACGCTTTATCAAACAGCTTGTGTTTTTAACGGACTACTAGTACAGGGCAGGGAGCAGTATGAAGAACCTTGTGAGCAGTACTTCCCAGTACCATCCCTGCAAAGT
>JALTGJ010000161.1 GCA_027077185.1 Spirochaetales bacterium
AATTAAATATAGCAATATTTATTTATTTTTTAGTTATTAAACTACAACATTAACAGAATTATGTTATATTCTCCTTATGCTATAAATAATTATCACTCAATTTTATTCATCTTTCCTTTTATCTAAAGGAAATAGTAATATAAAGTTGGAATATATTAAAAATACTATATTCAGATTATTATAAATGAATGGGGGAATTTGATGAAAAGTAAAAATAATAACGCATTGATAATAGTAGATGTTCAGAATGATTTTTGTCCTGGAGGCAGGTTACCTGTGGAAGAAGGCAATAAAATTATTCCTATAATCAACAGCTTCTCAGACGGTTTTTTCAAAGTCGTGGCGACCCAGGACTGGCATCCGTCGAATCATATCTCATTTGCAAAGAATCACCCAGGCAAGAAGGAGTTTGATACTATTGAGCTGGAGAATAATATTCAGATGCTCTGGCCTGAACACTGTGTTCAAGGATCAGCAGGAGCCGATTTTCATCCGGAGCTAGATCTACGGCCTGTGGACCTTATCATTAGAAAGGGCACAAATCCCAATCTCGACTCTTACTCCGCGTTCTTTGAAAATGACCATAAAACAGCCACCGGTCTTGGATACTATCTAAAAGGTTTTGGGATAAAAAAGGTTTTTTTATGTGGACTTGCAACCGATGTATGCGTTTTTTACTCAGCAATGGATTCTGCATACCTCGGTTTTGAAACCTACCTTATTGAGGATGCATCAAAAGGCGTGGATGTTCCGAAGGGAAATTTAAAAAACAGTATTGATAAGATGATTCAATCTGGTATAAAAATTGTCAACTCAAATAATATTTCTTCGTTTTTATGAAAAGGACAAATATTGATGAAAGACTACCATTTCTTCAAGGAAAGTATGGTTAGGTTCGAGAGAGCGATGAAAGGCATACCGGACAGGGTTCCCGTATATGCACAGATCCACGAGTTTGCCATGAAGGAGATGGGTTACTGCCCAGAAGAGTTTTATACAGATCCAAAAATACTGGTAACCTCTGTGCTAGAAATATATGCAAGGTATGAACTCGATGCACCATACGTTGATTTTGACGTTTACAATATTGAAGCAGCCGGTATAGGCCAGAAGATAAAATTCAGTGGGGATTCAATACCCGATGTTGATAGATCCAACTTGCTTATTAAGACTAAATCGGATATAAAAAAAATAAAAACCCCTGATTTTAAATCAGCAGGGCGCTTCCCTTTTGTAATAGAGGCAAATAGACTGTTCTACGATCTCACAGGAATTCCTGTAACCCTGAATTTCACAGCACCATTCAGCCTTGCCGCTAATATCAGAGGTATAGAGAATCTCATATTTGATATTATTGATGACCCGGAGTTCGCAAAAGAACTCTTTAAAAGATTAACTGAAGAACTTATAATTCCATGGATTTTATACCAGAAAGAAAATATACCGGAAGTTTACTCCATCGTAGGTTCTGATGCTACAGCATCGCTTCCAATACTAAGCATCGAAATGCTTAGCAGTTGGGTGATTCCATATATACAGAAAATAATGGAAGTGATAGGCGATGAGGTTTACGTATCTAACTGGATAGGTGAAAAATACCTGGATAATCCGGAAGAGATGTTTGACGCAAAGCTTCAGGTTTCACCATCCTTCCTTGAAGGTCAGGACCCTGATGTCGAGGCCCTCGGCCCGGAAGTTTATAAAAATTATGCTAACCGGCATAATGTTTCACTTATACTCGGCATAGGAACAGCCTTCCTGGCACATTCAAAGGCCGAGGAGATTGAAAAAAGGGTGAAATACTACGTAGAAACCGGCGGTAAAAACGGAAGGTTCGGCCTATACCTCTGCAATATAGGGAAAACCACTCCACCGGAGAACCTTAAGGCTGCTGTTGAAGCGGCCCATAGATATGGAAGATACGAATAATAGTCTTAAAGGCCATAATCCTCCTTCATTTTTTCAATAAAATCCAGTGCGTTTAGCAGCTCTCTCTTCCCATAAATTTCAGTTGTGATTATCGGGTGCAGATTCAAATCAGACAATTTTTTAAAAACCTGTTTATAATCAATAGTACCTCTTTCATTCCACCTATGCTGATCGCAGCTGCCATCATTATTATGAAAATGAATATATTTGATATAATCTTTGAGAGCCGTAATCCAATCCACTATAGGTATTTCAGAAAAAACATTTGTATGCCCTATATCCAGATTAACCTGAAAACTCCGGGAGTTTGCCTTTTCAACAATAGGCAGTATATAATCAGGATTTGGCTCTGTGGTATTTTCCATCACTATGGTAATTCCCTCCTTCTCTGCAAAGCCTATAAACTCCTCCCAGAACTTCAACTGCCCATCAACATAGCTATTAAAAAAATCACCCCTATAGTACGGCCACCAGTAAAAATGAGCCACAACATACTTTGCCCCTAGCTCTTTTGCCACCATAAAACCATACCTCATCTTTTCACGAGTATTTTCTACAACCTTGTAATCACCCGAAACAGTAACAGTTGAAATAAATGGATTATGGAAAGAAACGCCATGGGTAAATCCCTCTAGCCTCTCTTTATATCTGATTAGCTCCTTCATCCATTCTCCGTACATAATCTCAGGCATAGCAAAACCCTGAATCTCTATTCCATATCCCTTTTCTTCTGCAATACTGATAAAATCATTAAACTCCCTTACTTCTGAAGAAATATATACCCTCGACTTTGAACTTTCCATTTTTTTACCTCAAAATAGTTATGCTTTTAAAATAACATTCTTTGCAAATAAAACCCAACAATTATACTAAAAGAATTTTTTACCACCGGCTAAAGAATACTATTTAATAATTGACTGTTTTTGTTGAAGGTTTAATATTTAAACTTGTTTTATATTTGTTTCATCATTGTATTTATTTAGCCTTTATCTTTTAAAGCTTGGTTTATTTTGCTTTTTATTGCTTCATCTTCACCCGATTCACTTTTAGGAGAGAAAAATGAAAAATGACGTATATGATGTTTGTATTATTGGAGCAGGAGTGTCGGGTGCTTCAATAGCAAGAAAGCTTTCCTCATACAAACTTGATACAGTGGTTGTTGAAAAAGAAGTGGATGTTTCTTTCGGAGTCTCTAAAGGCAACTCCGGTATAATTCATGCAGGTTTCCATCATCCCCCATCCTCATTAAAATCAAAACTGGAAATTCTCGGGAATAGATTATTCGACACCCTTCACGAAGAGCTTCACTTCCCATTTAAACGGTCCGGAATTATTGTTGTTGCTCTTTCAGAGGAAGAGATGAAAACAATACAATTTTTATACAATCAAGGAATCAATAATGGTGTAATTGGAATAGAAATATGCAACAGGGAAAGAATCCTTCAGCTTGAACCCAACATTACCCATGATGCTATTGGAGGACTCTATGCTCCTTCAGGAGGCATAATTGAACCTTACCAGTATGTTTTTTCCCTTATAGAATCTGCAAAGAAAAATGGCGTTGCAATAGTAACCGGTTTTGAAGTTTCGAGGCAGGAATTTAAAAGCGGATATTATACAATATATTCAAAAAATGATAAAAAAATTAAGGCTCGATTTGTAATAAATACTGCTGGTCTATTCGCCGATGAAGTATCTAAAATATTTAAAGCCGAAACCTATGAAATACATCCAAGGAAAGGCGAATACTTTCTACTTGACAAAAATATCGATTATAGGCCAACAAAGATTATTTTTCCGGTACCAACAAAGGTTTCAAAAGGAATTTTGGTTGTGCCAACTATTGAAGGTACAACCCTTTTAGGTCCTACAGCAATTCCATGTGATGATAAAAATGATCTCTCCACTGATATGGAAAACCTCGAAAAGGTTTTAGACTTTACAAAACATCTTGTCCCTAAAATAAGCAAAAGGGACATAATCAACTCTTTTGCAGGCCTCAGACCTGCAGCTACAACTGAGGATTTTATAATTTCTCTTTCAGAAAGGGCTTACAATTTTATCAACGTAGGTGGTATACAATCACCAGGACTTACCGCCTCGCCGGCTATTGCCGAAATGGTAAAGGATATCCTGAAAAAAGCGGGGGTAACCCTTATAGAAAAAAGGGACTTTGATCCATATCTTGAAAAGCCTAAA